>JARLHM010000163.1 GCA_031292235.1 Syntrophaceae bacterium
CCACAGCAGCGCAACATTAGACCCACCCCACCCTTGAGCCGTTCCATGAGGTAATAGTAGGTTCTCTCAACGTTTGGACTCGAAGAGCCGCTAAGTCGGCAACCAGGGAAAAACAAAAATGCGCTGGTATTTGTTCTCGGCTGATGGCGGACCAATGAACATTTGTCGCTATTACTGAATTCCATGTCTCGAATAGCGAACTCGTGGGCAGTAGGCGGCATCTTGCGCTGACTGACCATGATCTCTCTTGCGGCTTTGCATACATCACCCATGTGAAGGGCTTCAGGACAAACCTCTTTACAAAGGCCGCACAAGCTGCACGAGTTTATCAGTTTGTTTCCGTGCCGTTGTCCCATAACAATCGACAGATTGTTGTAAATCTGCCTGACATATTTCCTGGGATAGCCATTGAAACTTGACAGAAATTCGCAGACCTTAACACATTCCATGCACTCGCACTTCAGGCATCTTCCGGCCTCCTGAACGGCTTCATCCTCTGAATATCCACGATATCGATGTGACATCGGGACCTGGTCCAACTGTTCAATCCCTTCGGTATTGGTAAATAGTCTCGTCCTATAGGGGCCTTCGTTTTCCCTCGAAGCGGTGAGAGAGACGCCTTGTAAAAAACGGTCTATTGAGATTGCCGCTCTCCGGCCATTCGAAATCGAGGTTATTGGTGACCACATACTTTCGCTTCTGATTAGACCGCCACCGGCAAACACTCCACTTAGCCCGGTCTCAAAGGTCACTGGATCTATTTTACGCCTGAAATCCATGGATTGAGCCATTGCTAAACTATCGCCGCCGCCCTTTCCTGTCCCCAAATAAACGGCGTCAAAATCCATTTTGATGTCTGAGATAGAATAGTTTATGCCCAATGAACGATGAAATTCTATCTTGACTTCAAGCGTTTGGAGGATTTGGAAATCACTTTTTATATCTTCCCTAGGTAACTGACGCTCGGGGCAAGTCCAAACGCTTCCCCCTATTTTTTCAGAACCCTCGAAAATAGTGACGGTGTACCCCTTTTTTGCAAGATCAATCGCAGCGGTGAGTCCGCTGAGCCCTGCTCCTACTACCGCCACTCGTTTGTTCTTCGGAGGCAACATTCTGACTTTGTCATTTTCAGGCGGCGCCCAATCCAGAGCCGCCTTTTCCAGTGAACGAATCGCAACAGTATCGTCTACTTCAAGACGTTTGCAGACATTCTCACATGGATGATCACAGACTTGACTGATGATCCTGGGAAAGGGGATGGTTTTTCGGACAACCTTTGAAGCCGTGACGAAGTCTCTTTGAGCCATTGCGGAACACATCGCCCGCACATCGACGTGTATGGGGCACGTGGAGACACACCAGGGAGCGCATTCCTGGATGCAGAGGTGTTCGAGTTCACGTAATTCCTTTTGGTCCATAGGGTCCTACCGAACTAAAAATCATTTCTCCGGGAATGCGGAGGTCCAGGCGAAACATTCACCTGGACCTCTTTAACAAAATCAATTATCCGAGCGCCTTGAGCCCGGCCAGGACCTTCTCGGGGAGAGCTGGGGCCTGTCTGATACGAACGCCGGTAGCATTATAGATCCCATTGATCACAGCGGCGTGTGGAGAGGTCAGAGGTAATTCACCCACTCCTGCCGCTCCAAAAGGACCATGTTCTCTGGGATTTTCGAAGTAAATTATCTTGAAATTGTCTGGGATGTCCTTTGTGTAGGGCAGGCCACAGTCAACCAAGCTGGTGTGCTTGCTTAGATCTTCGAAATCTTCAGATAGGGCCAGTCCAATGCCCTGTGCGACTCCTCCATATATCTGTCCATCTACAGCCAGTTTGTTATTGATTTTGCCGATGTCAGCCATAACAGTGAAGTTCTCGACTTTCGTCTTGCCTGTTTTAGTGTCCACTGCCACTTGGGCCATAAATACCCCATACATATAAACAGGGAACGGATTACCCTGACCGTTCTCGTCACACGGAGTGCACATTGAGGCGGTCCACTTCCCGGAATACTTAAGAGGTATATTCTCGGCTTTCATCTCGTCGTATGTACGGAACGTGCCATCAGATTTTCGCATGGCGTTAACCAGCATTTCGCAACCAACTTTTATGGCGTTGCCTGTCATAACCTGTTGGCGGCTTCCTCCGGACGGCCCACTATTAGGAACAAGAGCAGTATCATTCATAACGAGCTTGATCTTGTCCGGGGATATCCCCAAGGGTCGAAGCCCTTCATGGCATGTGCCAAGCGCTCCAATGTCCGCTCCCTGGCCATGGTCTTCCCATGAAGAAGACAATGTCACCCCGTCAGGAGTCAGTTCGACCCACACTTCAGAGGAGTCCGGGCCATCAAGACCGCATCCGTAGATTCCTATGGACACCCCGACACCCTTTTTCAGTTCTGGAGTCGATTCCTTTTTAGCCAGTTCGAGAGCTTCCTTGTACATAGGCCTCAATTTGTCGATCATCTCAGGGAAACTGTAACCATCCGGCGTTTGGCCAGTAGGAGTAGTGTCCCCAGGGCGATAAACGTTCAAATATCTCAACTCGAGGGGATCCTTTCCCATTTTGGCGGCAAGTTCATCCATCAGGCTCTCGGAAGCGAAAAAGCTTTGAGGTGATCCATAAGCCCGGAAAGCGGAACCCCAAGCATGATTTGTGCAAACGGTTTTTCCAACGCCCCTTATGTTGGGAATACCGTATCCCGCCCCGATGAACTGAGCGCCACGCACGGTGAGAAGATCACCAAACTCTGAATAAGGACCATGATCAACAATCCAGTCGCCTTCCATAGCGACAATCTTGCCATCTTTGTCAGCGCCATATTTCAGATTAACAAAGAATGGAGACCTTTTCCCGGTGTAGGTTATATGTTGATAGTAATCATACTTTAGAGCTACAGGTTTGTTGGTCGCCATAGCTGCGACCCCAACAAGGGCTTCCATTGTGGGGCTGAATTTGTAACCAAATGTGCCACCGGCAGGGTTCTGAACCAGCCTCAGTTTTTCGGGTTCTATACCCAGACCGGGGCAGATCATGGCGTGATGAAGATAGATCCCGATACTCTTGGAGTGAATTGTGAGACAGCCATCCTCGTCAAAATAGGCAAACCCGACATCCGGTTCCATCGTTAGGTGCGGTTGCCTTTGCAGGTAATATTCGCCTTCCACCACAGAGGCCGCTGATTTCATAACAGGCCCTGTATCCGCGCCCTTGGCCCTCTTTTGCTCGTAGTAAACGTTTGGGGTGCCTGGATGGATCTCAATCGCGTCGTCAGCCATTGCCGCTGGAGCGCTCATGTATGCCGGTAGTTGCTCGAGGTTGACCTTCACCTTGTCTGCGGCTGCTCGCGCGTGCGCTTCGGTATCCGCAGCCACGATAGCTATAGCGTCCCCGAACTGAAACACCTTTTCATCACAAAGTATTGGCCTGTCCCAACCATCGCCTTTGTTGGTAGGGAAAGTTATTAGTCCGGTAATGCGGTTCTTTCCTTTAACGTCCTTGTGAGTAATTACCTTCTCTACACCTGGCATTTTCTCAGCTTCTGACGTGTCTATAGACAATATTTTGGCATGCGAAACCTTTGCCTGAGCCAAGGCCAGATGTAGTGTTCCGGCAGGCATCTTGGCAATTAGATCAGCTCCATAATCAATCGTTCCCGTTACCTTTGCTATTGCGGTAGGTCTAGGATAATTGGTCCCCCAGATCCTGCCATCCTCTGGCAGTTTGAATGCTAACTCAGTCTTGGTCATCTCCCCGCGTAGCACTTTCGCGGCATCCATCACTGCGTCGACAAGCGGCTTGTAGCCAGTGCAACGGCAAGCATTTCGATTCTTGTGGAACCAATCCCTTACCTGGTCTCTCGTGGGATTAATATTTTCATCGAGCAGAGCTTTCGCTGACACGATGAAGCCTGGTGAACAAAATCCACATTGGGCGCCACCATGAACTACCCACGCCAACTGAAGAGGGTGTAAATCAGTTGGAGTTCCAAAACCTTCTATTGTTGTAACATAAGCGCCATCCTGAACTCGCTTAATTTTAGTCATACATGATTTGACCAGTTTGCCATTCATGATGACCGAGCATGCGCCACACTGGCCCTTGCCACATCCCACTTTCGTGCCTGTGAGCCCGAACTGTTCCCTGATAACTTCAGCCAGAGAAGATTCAGGGTCTGCCAAGAGCATTTTGCTCACTCCGTTTAAGTTAATAGTCTTCTTGATCATGTTGCGACATCCTTTCTGAAATTTTTGATAAAACTCAGGACATTATTCAACTATTGACAGCTTTTGCCGAAGGCGCACATCGGATACCTGCACTCCTTACAGAGAGAGCAGAGTCCCCCATGCCCCAGTGCGACTATGTCGGCCCTGGTAATGGAATCTCCGGCTAGAATACGAGGAACGACAAGGTCAAAGACGCTTGCATTGTGATACATGACACATGCTGGTAGACCAAGAATAGGGACGTCGCCGATATATGCCAGCATGAACATAGCTCCAGGGAACGTGGCGGCCCCATAAGATACAACACGTGCGCCCGCCTCCCTTATCGATAGTGGTGTCTGATCATCAGGGTCTACCGACATACCTCCAGTAACCGCAATCATTTGGGCCCCTTCTGAAAGTAGAGAACTAATGGCTTGAACGGTCATAGAGACACTGTCAGAAACAAAAACCTGTCGCATTATCCTCGACCCAATTGATGCAAACTTGGATCGAAGCACAGGGCCGAAACCGTCCTGGATCCGCCCTTTGTAAACTTCGCTGCCTGTGGTCACGATACCGACATTGAGTGAAGCAAATGGTTTGATCTGAATAACCGGGTAGTTTTTCCTACAAATATCTTCAACCAAAGCAATTCTTTCAGCCTCTATCATCAATGGTATGATTCTGGTCGCCGCTACAACCTGCTCGGTATCAACCCGTTGATTTGTATGAAGGGTACCCACAGCGACATCCTCTATAAAGTTGAGCTGATTGAGGATTTCAACGTTGATTTTCAACAGACCTTGCGACCTTGCGATCATGTTTACTCTGCCCTCAACCGGTTCCGAAATCGTAAGACCTGGGCCTATCGCCACCCGGGCTATCATAACGGCAGCGTCATCTTCATGGATAACGCCCGGTTTCAGGTTCAGGACGTAAAGATGCTCCTTTCCCAGACTGAGCAATTTCTGAACATCATCAGGACGCACGATATGCCCCTTTTTAAAAGCCCTGCCCTTAAACTTTCCAGGCGTCACCTCCGTGATATCATGACACAAGGCCGAACCCACGGCCTCATGAACAGGTACAATTGTTTTCATAAAGACCCCTCTTCCCGAGTCTTAATCAACTGACATCTTCCGATTTTTCGTTCATTTTCTCACTCAAGCCAGGTTGACATCATTTATCCGGACTTTCTTTTTGAACCGCTGAGATCCTTCAAAATTTCCATTTTCCACTTTGGTCCACGGATATCAAATGTGGGTTAAACGGTATCCACCTGGAATTAACCAAGGAACAGCCTATTCATCGCGCCTTACCAAGGATATTTGTCGTCAGTTGAGTAGTGTAAGCAAGTTTTAACATGCAGCGAGTCTCTCGCTACTGTCTGTTGAAACTAGAGGAGAAAAACTTTGAGGAACATTATGATGCTAATCGCAGGCATAGCTTATGTCAAGACTTTTTATGTCGATATTGACACATATGTCCCATTTGACAAAAGCTATAACGGTAAGCCCTAAATAATCAACTCAAACACCATTACGCAAAATATCCAGTCAGAAGGGCTCCAGGTCCATCGTTTTAGAATAAGACGCTACCGAACTGGCTCTTGACAGTAATTGTCCGATGTGTCAATTTAGACATATCTCATATTTCTCTACGTTACTCCAGAACGAAATCTAAGCGACTCTGGAATCTCCCATCGGCAAAATTGTTATCGTTAACACATAGATGTTCTTTCAGGATCATTGCCGCCTCCACGTGGCGCGCCAGATTCTGAGAGCCGGGGAAATTACCACCGAGCCATAATGGGATTCGGAAGGAGCGCAACAATGTTCGGATGGGTAGGCAAGATTTTAAAGGTAGATTTGACTGACGGAAAAATCTCCATCGAGTCGACAGAACCATACATAGAGGATTATCTTGGAGGCAGGGGAATCGGCGTTCGCCTTGTGTATGACAACTACGTGCCGGGAACCGACGCGTTTGATCCGCGCAATCCCCTAATCTTCAACATGGGGCCATTAACAGGCACAGCAATGCCATCTTCAGGCAGGACCGATGTCACGGCCCTCTCCCCGATGAGCAACCTTAGGGCAAAATCCAACTTCGGCGGTTATTGGGGACCAGAGGCAAAGTTCGCTGGATTCGATCACATTGTCATTACAGGCAAATCGGATAAACCCTGCTATCTTTGGATAAAGGATGGACGGGTTGAAATCCGTGACGCTACTCACATCTGGGGTCAGGACACGTTCGAGACGCAAAGAACCATTAAGACGGAACTCGGAGACCCTGAGATCAAAGTGGTATGCATCGGACCGGCAGGAGAGAAACTGGTTAGATTTGCGTGTCTTATAACGGAGGTAGCTGGAGCCGCCGCCAGAACTGGAATGGGGGCCGTGATGGGTTCAAAGAACCTTAAAGCGATTGCGGTTCGTGGTTCGGGCAGTGTGCGCGTGGCAGAACCCGCTGAGATGTTGAAACTCTCCATCGACGTGAACAGAGAAATCCGCGAACATCCAGCTTGCAAAGAGCTTTCTAACTGGGGAGTGGTTCGTTTCGTTGCCATGATGTATCAACTCAGCTTCTTTCCAGTAGGATATTTTGAGGATGTGCATTGGGAAGAAATCATTAACAGTTTCGGCGGTCCCGATTACGTTGAAAGATTTCAGCTAAAAAACGTAGGCTGCTTCGGCTGCCCTGTTCGATGTAAAAACTTCCTCTGCGTTCCGGAAATTGGGAAAGGCTTCACGACTTGCGAGCCGTGGAGCGGATACACGGGTTCAGTTTGGAACCTAGATATGGATGTTTTCTGGGAAGCTATTTCCCTCTCCAATAGGCTGGGCTTAGATTCTACGGAAACATCAGCTTGTATAGGTTTCCTAATGGAACTTTATCATGAAGGAATCATATCTGAGAAAGACACGGACGGTATTCCCATGAAAAGAGGCGGCAAGGACGCTATACTTACAACCATCAAAAAAATAGCCATGCGGGAAGGTTACGGAGATATTTTCGCTGATGGCCAGAAAGCGGCCGCAGAGCATTTTGGACCCGCTGCCACAGAAAAGCTGGATATTGTCAAAGGCCTAGCCCCTCACCCTTACGAATTTAGGGCTTACCATGGGGCTGCGCTGATGCAGGCTGTAGGACACAGAGGGGATCCTCTGCCTCTTCGAGGAGCGCTCATCGAATTTGAGTGGCACAACGCTCCTGAATGGTTCCAACAAGTTGCAAAGACCCAGTTCGGAAGCGAAGAAGCCGCTATCCCCTCGTCCTACAAGGGCAAGGCGATGTCAACTATCATTTCGGAACACAATGAACGGGTTGCAGATTGCTTGGGAATCTGCACATGGCCCTATACACTGTTCATATTCCACGACGTTACAAAGGCTTGGGAGTTTTTCAAAGTAGTTACAGGAAAGGACTGGGAAATCGATCGCGCACTGAAGATTTCTGAACGTATACGGAACCTCGAAAGGATGTTTGATGTTAGGCAGGGGTTAACACGGTCCGACGATTCGTTACCGAAAAAATTTTTTGAAAAACCTCTTTCCAAAGGGAAATACGAAGGAGCTGTCCTGGACAGAGACAAATTCGAGCAAATGAAGGATGAATATTACGAGTTACGGGGGTGGGACCCTAAAACCGGAATACCTACAAAAGAAAAGCTTTCAGAACTGGGACTAAGCAATCTTTGATTCTGTTCGGTAACATTCATCGGCGACAAATAGATTTGTCCGCTTTTGTAGCAAACTATAGTTTTGCACTTTTTGCATCAATAGACTGATATTGCTAATGAATCACTTGATCACCGGATGGGTCATGACCGTGGGGGTTCACACTATCAGTCAGGTGATTCTCACCGGCGGGCTACATGAATCGGAACAGTTCGCGACTATCTATCGGTTCTTGCAGAAAGCCAAATGGGCCCCGGACCAAGTGGCTTTTGAGGTATTCAGGATGATCTTGGATACCAAGATGCCAGACGCAACGGAGTTTGAGCTTGTCTTGGACGACACGCTGAACAATCATGTGGGCAAGAAGATCTTCGGCGCTGGGATTCAACACGACGGGGATGCTCCCAAGACCGGAAAGCCGATTGGATATGGAGTCTGCTTTGTCATTATCGGGGTTGTGGTTCATTTGCCTGGCATATCCACCAGGGTGTTTTGTTTGCCATATGCCGCTCGTCTGTGGTACCCGGAAAAAGCCAAGGTGAAGCCTTTGGGCGAACACCGCAACACCTCGAAATTCGACACAAAGCGCTTCACGCGCCACAACTACTCTCTCAAAAAGGCAAAACTATAGAGCAAATGAACAGACACCAAAAAAGCTATGTGAGAGAACTGCGCTCTTAGTCGCGACAGTGGGCGCCTTTCTTACGCTCAATATATCTTGGTATTCACTTCCCCTGAGTCATGAGAAGCTTTTCAGGGCTTAGCTCGTTTCTTCGGAAATCATCTCGGGAGGTAGAAAACTATCCCCGGCTGACATTTCGTGAGGGGGCTTTGAAGAACAAGAACCCGAGGCCTTCCGCTAGGGCCTCTAACTCTTTTTCAACTTCTGGTAACGCTTCTTGGACTTGATCAATATCCTTGAACGTTTCTAGTTTTGCGATAGCTTTGGTTGGGGACCCAGTCGAAAAAGTCGAGACTGATCCCTTTAACGTATGCGCTGTTCTACGAATTTGGTCCATGTCTCCATTGCCGGCGGCTTGACGAATCTTTTCCAACAAACCGGGGTAGTCATTGATAAACAATTTAATCAACTCTTTCAGAAGTTCCCAGTCACCACTTACTCGATCCAGTAATTCTTTTTCATCGATCATGTCCTGGGGCTGAGCTTCATCGAGCAATACATGGGATTCCTCTTCAGTGACCTTGAAAACATTTTCGATAACCGAGGAAAGTTGATTCACATTTATTGGTTTTGACACATACCCGTCCATTCCCACCGCCAAACATCTCTCTTTATCTCCGATCATTGCGTGGGCCGTCATAGCCACAATCGGTATGTGAGACCCTGTAAGTTTTTCTTTGTCCCGAATGACTTTGGTAGCTTCAAACCCATCCATTGCGGGCATTTGAATATCCATCAAGATCATTTGGAATTCGTTGTTTTCAAGACAGGCCAAGACTTCCATGCCGTTTGACACGACGGAGATTGTATGCCCCATGTTTTCAAGAATCTTAACAGCAAGTTTTTGATTTATGGGGTTGTCCTCAGCTAATAGAATATTGAGACGTCTCCTGGCTTCACGTACCGAATGACGAGTTATCAAAGGAGAATTTTGGTTACTGTCCGATGTTTTATGCATGGTCATCAGGATCGCATCCAAGAGATCTGATTGCTTTATCGGTTTCATCAAGTAAGCCGAAATCCCGATGTCCCGGCATTTGGCCGCGTCACCTCGTTGTCCTCCCGATGTTAACATCATTATTTTCTCAATGTTTGTGCCTGGATACCGGCTAATGGCCTCCGCCACTTCAAACCCGTTCATCCCGGGCATCATGAAGTCAAGAAGAGCCAGAGAGAAAGGCTCTCCCTTACTGTTGGCCACAAGTATGGCATCTATAGCGGACTTGCCGTCGGGCGCCGCAGTCGGGATCATACCCCATAGGTGTAAGGTTTCCTTAAGTATTTTCCTGTTGGTAGCGTTGTCATCGACCACAATTACTCTGATATTATTCAGAATAGACCTTTCCTTCGGGACGACTCGTCGAACAGATTGAGCCGCAATACCAAACCTCGCAGTGAAATGGAACTCGCTTCCTTTCCCTGGTTCACTCTTCACCCAGATATTACCGTTCATCATGTCCACTAGTTGAGATGAAATAGCCAAGCCTAATCCTGTTCCACCGTAATGTCTTGTAGTAGAAGCGTCGGCCTGTTCGAATGCTTTGAAAATCGTGCGTTGCTTGTCTTGGGGGATACCAACCCCCGTGTCGGTTACCGTAAAATGTATCACTACTTCATTCGCATTCTCAAATTCAGGCTTTGCAACGACTACCACTTCTCCTTTCTCGGTAAACTTGACAGCGTTACCCACGAGATTGACCAAGATCTGACGTAATCTGCCAGGGTCTCCCGTTAAACTGTCCGGCGCTTCAGGCGCCACGTGAAAAGCCAATTCAAGTTTCTTACTATGGGCCTGGCTTGCAAGAGTGCTCATTGTATTGCCCACGCAATCCCTTAGACTGAAATCCGTGGACATAAGTTCGAATTTCCCCGCTTCCATTTTCGAAAAATCAAGGATATCGTTAATCAGAGATAAAAGAGCGTCGGCCGAAATTTTTACGCCTTCCAAGTATTCTTTTTGCTCGACCGTGAGTGTTGTGCCGAGCGCCAATTCAGTCATCCCTATAATGCCGTTCATCGGCGTACGGATCTCATGGCTCATATTTGCGAGGAATTGACTCTTAGCTTCATTTGCTTTCTCTGCTGCCGTCCTCGCCTTAAACTGATCGGTTATGTCGATTACATTAAAGATAACCCCGGTAAAACCCTGATTGACAAAAACAGGTTGAACCCGGAGGCAAACATGCAAACCGAATAGTTCTCTATTGATAACAAGAGGACTTTTTCGTTTTCCGTTCCTGTATTCCGAAAATAGACTTTTTATCTTCCTTGTAGCTTCGTTGTCAGGATGAAAATCCCAAATACTTTTCCCGAGAAGTTCTTCTCGTCTGAAACCAGCCTTCTTAAGAAACCAGCTATTAACCTCAGTCACCGTTCCGATCGTGTCGGCAAGGACTATCCCTTGTTCCATACCGTCGATCATAGACCTTAGTTTCTCTGTCTTTGCCGTTGCCTTTCTAAAATGCCGCTCTTGTAATTCAAGGGCTTCTTGAAGTTCTCGTTCAGTTTTCTTTCGGACGCTCACATCGTGCAGGATCCCTTGATATCCGAGTAAACGACCATCAGAGTCTTTATTAACACTTATCGCATGTAATGTATCAATGCATGAGCCGTCCTTCTTTCGAAGCATGATTTCGAGATCTTTCACGTAACCTTTACTCTTTAGTTCAGATCTTACCTTTCTCAGATCCTCCGGATGACAAAAGATGTCTTTCATTGTCTTATTCAAAAGATCTTCCCTAACCGAATATCCAAGTAAACCGATGAGAGATTGGTTACAATCCAGTAACTCGCCCTTCACTGTCCGTGATGACCACTCCGTCCAAAGAATTGTCAAACAGCAGACGAAATCTCTGTTCACTCCTAGTGGCGGAGGCCATTATTTCTCGCAGTCCCGTAATTGGCTTATCTCCTGCTGCCTCGGAAGTTAGAAGAACGCCTTCCAGACGTGAAAAGCGGTCTCTACTTTCGTTCAATTCAGTTATGAGTTGATCCTTGGTTTTTTCGTGATCGTTCAAGAGTGTACCTCCCGAAGAGGCTCGGTTTTATAAGAAGTTAGACAGGTTGAATACCTAAAGGTTCATGTATGAAGCTTAAATGACTATTTGAGAACAAGCAAGACTAGACTTGAGAAATAAACCAGAGGGGGGGGGCGGGCAATCTCATCTGTCAGATCCTATCCTCGATTACGCCATGACCAGGGGAATTATTGAGCCCCAATTCTTAGGCTGAAAAAAACTAACATCCTTTTTGTATTTCTCTGCTCTGCTCTGCTTGACCACCCCCCAAATTATTTCAGGGTGATCTTCAGCTATTTGAAGTAATACTCTAGCTGGGCCCCGGGGCGTTCGACGCTTTTGTTCCCAGTTTTCCAATGTGCGGACACTGATCCCAAGCATAGTGGCAAAATCTGATTGGCCGCCGCCAAGTTTGGTCCTTATGGATCTAACATCCGGCCCTTCGACCGTGAACAATCGTGATGGTTCCATCTCTCCTCGAATTATGGACCCCGCATGCCGTATGCTTTCAAGAAGCTCCTTTAAGAAAATCTTCCCCTAAAATCTCAATGAATTCCGGCTCAAATTCGTCTATCTGTCCAATCACCCTATCTGGAGTTTTAGTAAGATATCTTTTCTCAATTAAAAATTTATAGAAAAGTCTTAGTGAAACAGGACACAAAATATATTCCCACAGCTCCATTGAGGCATTTTTCAAGAGATACAGCGCCATGAACTCAATAAGATACTTCCTTGTAATGCTCTTTAAAGTCACCGGGTCTTCATGTCCGCACGAATAGACGAAAGTGAAGTAAGTGTCCGCGAAATTAACGAATCTATCTTGATATTCTTTTAGCCCTTTGTTGGTGAGCCACAAATGAAATCTTTCCAAACAGCCATGTTGAACGTCCCAGAGCAGTTCCACATACTTATCATAATCAGCGGACCTAATAATATATTGGTCCAGTCTGTTAAGATTATGAATGACCTTCAAATCATCCGCAGTTGGATGTATGGTTTTAAAACTTAGGGTCGCGCTTTCATAATTCAATCTGGTTCCTATATAAAGCGCTTCCTCGCGTATAAACATTACAGGGATACCCTTTGGCTGCATTTCCCTATTAAAAAGAGATTCTTCCCTTTCTATTATCATTCTAGTGTCCTTTCCGTAGTTCTAGTGACTGTGGGACTATTTTTTCTCCTACGGGTTAGATTTCAATTAGCGTTGAAATAGATCTTTGTTTGGGCTGAAACGGAAGGCTAAGAGGAAGAGCAATGGTCGAAGGTTTTTTGAAAGTTTAACGAGCTTGCCAATTCCTACTTGCTTTTTCATGCGGTTAAACTTGAGTGGGAATGTTGCTCCATCAGACCTCATTGCCGGTCCTACCGTCAACATTCCGGTAACATTTAAAAAATCAACTGTTGAATTAAGGAATAAAAGAACGGAATTAGGCACTTGACATACCCAATGAGTTGTGATCTACTCTTATTAGAGTACAGAAATTGGATGGTGTCAAATGAATCTCTATCAAGCGACAAGGTTAACAGAAGAACAAGCAAGAGAGTATATTGAATCTGTCGTTTGGCCTAAAGGTCCAGTTTGTTTTCATTGTGGTTACGTTGGAGCATGGAAGATTAAAGGTGAATCAGTTAGACAGGGATTATATAAATGTCCAAAATGTAGAAAACCCTTTACAGTGACAATGGGAACGATTATGCACAGTTCTCATATTACGCTTAGACAGTGGGTCATGGCTTATCATCTTATGTGTTCTTCAAAGAAAGGTGTCTCGGTGTTACAACTCCAAAGGAATTTAGAATTAGGTTCTTATAGGTCCGCATGGTTCTTGGCGCATAGGATTAGAAAAGCAATGAATGAAGAACCTGTTTCAAATTTTTTAAAGGGAACTGTTGAGGTTGATGAAACTTATGTAGGTGGCAAGCCAAGAAAAGAAAATACTGGTAATTCCGATAAGCCCATATAAAAGAGGCCGTGGAACTGATAAGATTCCTGTAATGGCTTTAGCTGAAAGAAATGGTAGGGCTTACTCAAAACCAATAGAGAATGTGAATGCTAAAACCTTGAAAGGTGCTATTAGAACTTTGGTTCATAAAGATTCAACTATCATGACCGATGAGTGGCCTTCTTACACTGGAATTGGTAAAGACTTCTCCGGTGGTCATGAAACAGTGAATCACGGAGAAGGTGAACTTAGTAGGGGCTTTGTTCCAACAAATACCGCTGAATCTTATTTTGCTCTATTGAAAAGAGGAGTTATGGGAATATTTCATCATGTTTCAAAACATCATCTACATAGATATTGCGATGAATTCTCATTTAGATGGAATTATAGAAAAGTTAGCGATGGTGAAAGAACCGTGGCTGCTATATCAGGTAGTAAAGGAAAAAGATTAACATATAAACCAACTTTTGGATATTCCCGTAACTTGGTTTCTTAGGGAGAGAATAAGCACGAACTTAGTTATTTTTCTGAAAAGAATATCATGCTTGATTTAAAACCAGAACACAAAATCATCAAGGAATATTATAAGTCTCTAAGAAAGCTGTCCGAGAGTGCTACCAAGGAAACAGCAGTTAGAGGAGCATTTGAACGATTACTTGAAGATTGTTCAAAAAAACTTGGGCTTCATACTCAGGCTGAATACACTCCAAAATATTCAAGTAGAATCTCAATTGATGGAGCTATCTTAGACTATTTAAACGTACCATTAGGATACTGGGAAGCTAAAGACATTTACGATGATTTAGCCAAAGAAATTAATAACAAGTTTGAACGAGGCTATCCTAAAAATAACATCATATTTTGGACTCCTGAAAGAATAATTCTCTATCAGAACTCACAGATAATCTTTGATAATATTATTAGGGACTCTGAAGAAAATCTCATCCAAGTCCTCAAGGCATTTTTTGAATTTCGTTCTGAACCACAAATAACATGGGAAAAGGCAGTTGAGAATTTTAAATCAGAAATTCCTCAAGCAGCTACTGGTGTCATTAAGTTAATTGAAACAGAACGTAAGGAGAACCCAAATTTTAAAGATTCATTTAGTAAATTTTCTGCTCTTTGCAGGTCTTCAATTAATAAGAATCTGTCAGATGCGGCTATTGAAGAAATGTTAGTTCAACATCTTTTAACTGAAAGGATTTTCTCCACAATATTCAATGCCCATGACTTTGTAAGGAGGAATGTTATTGCCAGAGAAATTGAGAATGTAATTGATTCATTAACCTCTCGGAAGTTCAGTAGACAAGAATTCTTGGCCCCATTGGATCATTTTTATACGGCACTAGAAAATCGTGCTAAGACACTTGATAGTTATCAGCAAAAACAAACCTTTCTTAACTCTGTTTATGAGAAATTCTTTCAAGTGTTCAGCGACAATTAGACTTGAGCGTCAACGACAATTACA
>JARLHM010000164.1 GCA_031292235.1 Syntrophaceae bacterium
TATATTGATCCCCGAAAGCTGGTTGAGGATTTTCTCGAAAGGATCCGCTCATGCGGCGCTCAAGGAGTTGTATTCTTGAACCCTAAATTCTGTGAAGCCGCGGCTTTTGATACCCCTGACATGGTGAACGCGCTCAAGAAAGTCAATGTTTCCAACCTTGTTCTTGAAACATCCAGTAGAGGAACTTCCATGAGCCAAATCAGACTAAGGCTTGAAGCCTTCAAAGAAATCTTGGCTGATGATCTTCCATAATGCGGAAGATTAGGGTCCCACAATTCGAATTATGTTGTGATAAGTGAACTCTGCCGAAACAAATAATTCTAAACAATTTAATATCTAAGGCTCAAGAAATGGAACCGATCAACGCCCTAAAAGCAATGAAGAAACTTACCAGTGATTATTTTACATCCGCGCATATGGCGCCCCACAACAACAAACCGGTGGTCTACTGTAATGTTTTCACTCCTGTTGAACTCATTTATGCGATGGACATGTTTCCAGTTTACCCTGAGAATCATGCTGCAATAATAGGCGCGCGCAAGATGGCGACAGAGTTATCTTCCGCGGCTGAAGGCATGGGTTATGTAATGGACCTGTGTTCCTACGCCAGATGCGATATCGGGTGGACAAAAGCAGGTATTAGTCCAACATGGGGACTGCCTAAACCTGATTTAATCCTTGTTATAAACTGTCAATGCGGGACGCTCACCAAATGGTTTGAAGTTTTGAGCAGACTATACAACGCCCCAATGGTTCTCATCGACGTTCCGCACTCCGGGAACGGTGAAGAGGACCCAGCGGCCGAAATTTATGTCAGACGTCAGTTGGATGGTTTAATTAAGACGCTCGAAAGCATTGCAGGGAAAGGCCTGGACGAATCCAAGTTCAAAGAGGTTATAAGACTATCGAAACAAGCTTCGGAACTATGGACTCAGATGCTGATAATGGGGGAGAACGTCCCGTCCCCTATGACGGTATTCGATCAGTTTATCTCCATGTTTCCCATAGTGTCCCAGAGAGGAACAGAGACAGCGGTTGAATTTTACGGAAATCTGGTCAAAGAACTCGAGGAACGAGTAAAACACAAAATACCTGCTGTACCAAACGAACGCTTCAGGCTGTTTTGGGACAATTTGCCAATTTGGTCCGAATTGGGCAGATTATCTAATTTTCTCGCTGATCGGGGCGCTGCGGTAGTCACATCAATCTATACCTGGGCGTGGAGTCAACTGGCCGTTAATGAACAGGACCCTCTAGCCGATTGGACGCGCCAATACCTGTACACCTTCAATTTGAACTTGGACTATCGAATCGAAAAATATGTTGAATTGGCGGAGCGTTACAGACTTGATGGGTTCCTGTTCCATTCAAACCGAAGCTGCAAATGGATTTCTCAGGACGTAATAGCGTTGAGAGAAGCGATCACGGAGAGAACTGGTATCCCCGGCGTGATTTTTGAGGCTGATCAAAACGACCCGAGACTCTACTCGTTTGAAAACCTTGAAAAACAGATTGATAGTTTTCTGGAACTGCTTTCTGTGAAAACTAAAAAAGTTTAGTTAGGGGATGAAAATCAAACCGGCCTCAAACTTTTCTATTCTTCTCCCTGCTCAACCAAAGGATTCCTGGCCATACGACAGGAGCAGTTTCCTTCATCACCACTGTTCCACTCGTGAATCTTTTTTCGAAATCCTTCACGAGTAAGATTCAAATACCTTTTCACATCGCCTTGAGTGATGAATCTCATCTTGTAGGCGAAAAATACCGCTTCCTCAAGTAATCCTGGTGAAAACGGAAGTCGCTCTTTGAGCACCCCCTGATGGTCCAGAAGATTCAGGATATCATAATAAAAACGTTCAGAAGATCCATTTTCCGAGCTAATTTCCATTTTATAAAAACCTGAAAAGTTTTATTGTTCTGGTTGCAAAATGGTCCCAACAGGATCTATTTTGTAAAAATAATCTTAAATTGCAAGTCCGGGAATGACGCCATGAGAACAATATTAGCGGATGATGTCACAGCGGCTGTTCGAAATCTATGTATTCAAGCCTGTACTATCCTTGGGCCTGATGTAATCAACCAAATTGAGAAAGCTCTAGGAATTGAGACATCCCCTACGGGACGAATGGCTTTGGAAAAAATGATTCAGAACGCGGAGATAGCCGCTAAAGAAAACATTCCTCTGTGCCAAGACACGGGCATGGCAGTGGTTTTCCTTGAAATTGGGCAGGATGTCCATATCACAGGAGGGGCATTGCAAGATGCGATAAACGATGGGGTCAGGCAAGGATACAAAGACGGTTATCTACGGAAGTCCACTTTGGACCCCATTACCAGAAAAAACGTTGGGGATAATACTCCAGCGGTAATTCACACTGAAATTGTTCCTGGCGCTCAATTCAAGATTGTATTTGCCCCAAAGGGTTTTGGGTCGGAAAATATGTCCAGGGTTATGATGTTTCCCCCCTCGGCCGGGATTGAGGGCGCAAAAGATTTTATTGTTCAGAGGGTCATAGAATCCGGTGGTAATCCATGTCCCCCTATAGTTGTGGGGGTCGGTTTGGGGGGCACCTTTGAGAAATCGGCTTTAATGGCCAAAAAAGCTTTGTTGCGACCATTGGGATCTCAAAATCCCGACCCTACTTTGGACGCGCTTGAAAAGGAACTTCTCCAAAAGATCAATGCGACTGGTATCGGTCCCATGGGTTTGGGAGGTAACACAACAGCCCTGGCGGTTCATATAAATTCTTATCCAACACATATAGCGAGTTTACCAGTCGCAGTTAACATACAATGCCATTCCTGCCGTCATGCGGAGGCGATACTATGAATCCAGAAACAAAAAA
>JARLHM010000165.1 GCA_031292235.1 Syntrophaceae bacterium
AAATACCGGGACTTGGAATCGGCGCCGCCTAACATGGGCCCGGTCTGATTTGGAGATTTTTTCAGGTTCGTATCACGCAATAACCCGGAACCAGGCACAAACAAGGTTTCCCCACCAGAGAATTTGTAGGGAGGCGTCAATTTGTTGACGACAGCCACAGATTTCAGATCCAGACCATAAACATCACATATGTGAACAAGTGTGTCACCCTTGTTTACTAAGTGAAAAGCTCCTTCCTCATCGGTCGGAACCTTGCTCTTCTCAGTCTTTTGAGTGGTCGGTTTCTGGAATGAGGCATGAGCTACGGAGGATTTTATTGCGGCCAAGTTCGCGGAACAACCGGACAGAACTATTAATGACAGAATAATTGAAAAGCAAAGATTAAGATTTGTCATATTTTAAGTCAGCCGCTTAACGTTTAAACATGCCGATTATTTTATCTCTTTAGACCTAAAAGTCAACTAATTTAATACAACATATTAATAAGTTATTTTTATTAATGAATATGTTACATTATTTATATTCACCTTAGATTGTAATATAATAACGTTTATTAGATACACGCTTGCCTGGTTAATCAAATTGTGGTGATTTGTTTTGTTCTAAGGTGACAAACAAAGGCCGATACAAATGGGATTGTATCGGCCTTATGGGAAAAGACTACCTATTTGACAGTTCTTAAAATTTGTTACTTCTGAGCGGCCGGTCCGGGGGCAATTGCGGGTTTGGGCGCCGGCGCTACCGCGTTCTGGTTCGGCTGATTCTTAGCGTCTTCTTCCTTCATCCTTTGAGCTTCTTCAGCCCACTTCTTGGCATTGAGAGAAGAGATCTGCGACTTTAGAAGGACTAATTCCTGATCATAGCTCTTGACCTGCCTGGCAAGGTTGCTTTTTGCGGAATTCTTTATCTCGTCAATTTGAGAATCAATCTTGGATATCTGTGAATCCAACTGGACTCTCTGTTTGATCAAATTGTCGGCTTGACTCATCAGAGACTTGATCTGCTGGTCCATAGTTCCGTCACTCTGTTGTCTAGCCTGGTTTATCTGGGCTTCAACACGCTCAGCTTTTTGCTGTAGCGCGGTGATTGAAGATGCCAGGTCCTCAGCAAACACGCTTGATCCAAAACTTATTAGCAGAACTGAGGCGGCAAGTAAGAATATTGCGGCTTTTTTCATGGGGCAACTCCTCGAAAAGATCTACAAGAATAGGCTACAGCCTTATTCGAGAGACGTAATACCATATTTGGTAAAAAAATCAAGGTAAAAGATTCTTTTATTAAAGCATGATCAGTTTTAAGTGCGTTAAGCTTTGTTGTTATTATGTTATTTATTATAATGCGTTAACCTCAACTCAATTTACGCCCCTCTTCATGATCAAAAACTCAAGATGTTTTTCGCTTGTTCGAAAGAATCGCTAACTTTTTCGTTTACTTTCTATGAATCAGATGATAGAGCACGCAAATAAAGTATTGTTGCAACGCCTCGGCGATTCTAGTAAAAGGTCGGACTTGATATCAGGAGATTTGGTCCGTTGTCACTGAAGCGCCTCTGTAAATATTATTCCGGACAATTAGGGTCTTGGTCAAAAACGTCTCGACTGAGCTTTCCCAGATTGTTTATGAAAGCTTCCGTCTTCTGCCTAGCAGGCGCTTTGCAGTTCAGTCTATTTTGTTCTGTGTGTTTTTCAGCGAATTCCCCTATGCCGGGGGAAGAGAGGTCCAGCCTTTTTTACGCTGTCACCCATTTTTCTTCGTTCGCTTACGGCATACTCTTTCTGGTTTTCTGTCTCTCTTTAATAAATTTGCTGCTTCAACTTAGAATTGCTCGTGGCTGGAACTGGCCAGCCCGTATAATTGGCCCCATTTATCCACAGGGAGTGATGATAAGACCTGTAGGACATACTTCAGGAAAGCCTGGCCGTCGTCACGCTTCGCATGATCCAGACATACACAAGATAAATGCCAACCCGCTGGATGATGGGATTGTCGCCGTAAGGACCCTGACTAAAGATGGCGCTCAAACGGTCCTGTTTCCTCCAACTCCTCTGGATGGCACAAATCATCACCTGCCGAAATTCGGGTCAATTTCGGACCAGCGTCCTGATGAGTCGAAATTAGCTGAAAAAGATGATTCTAAAACCTCGGTCACTAAAGAATTTAGGTTCTCTTCCGCTGTCGACGTGCCATCGCAAGAAGAACTTGAGCGTAGAGAAAAGGAACGGCTTATTGTTTCAGGCTCAGTGATCGGTCCTGACGGTAAGCCGGTGGAATCTGCGGTAGTTTATCTGACTGACGCCGAGGGAAATAAAACAGGGCAATCTTGCAGGAGTAGCGCGGAGAATGGTTTTTTCAAAGTTCTAGTCCAAGAAGCTGGGTCTTATTTACTCCATGGTTATAAGCGTGGCTTTGCGATGGCTGGTGATAGACCCATATCCATTCCGGTTGAATCGGGCAGGATTGAGGGACTCGTGATAAACTTGGTGTCACAGGGATGCTTGATCCAGGGTCGAGTTATTCTTGAAGACGGCGCAGTACCCTTGCCGAATATTCAAGTAAAATGTGTTTGTAAAAGTGAAGGATTTGTAGGGACCTCTTCCACCGACGAAGTCGGGTATTTCAGATTGTCAAATGTTCCAATTAATTCTGAATGTTTTCTAGAAGCCATCGACCTAAGCGGTAATACCCTTGCTAAAACTGAAGTGTTTGAAACAGTTCAGAAAAAGCAACTTTACAAGGATATAAAGATACCCATGGTTCAAGCAGATTCAATTAATGGCTCTTCTGAAGTTTTCAACCCCTTTATTGAACCCAAAGAGGATGAGGAACGGAACGACGCTGTAGTCGCGGCCTCAGGTGTCTAACATTAACAACGATTAAACCTCGTAAAATCTCCCATCTTGGATTTCAAACTTCCACTCGAGATGCTCCTAAAACGGGGATCGCTTATCTTCGTCAGTATCTGCCGAGCCAAATCAGACAAAACTTCAAAATTTCCAAGTTTGTCGAACTTATTAAAAAACCCCGCGACCTGGACATTTCTCGGGACATTTCGTAACGCTCCATCAGGATGATTGAACAATTTAACAATTTCTTGAGCAGTTATTAATGCGCCGTTAGCTAATCCAGTTACCCGTAAAAATTCACCCAAACGGAATACGTTTTCCTGATTTGCCAACGAAAACATCGAGTCCAAGCCAATTACTGGAATCACAAGGTCTGTAAAGTCCGGGATTATGGGTTCGGATTCGATCGGGGCCTTAATCGGACGTCCTGATGCGCCGTCAGCTTCAAATATTACGTAATCCGCCCATGACAACATGGAATATATCTGTTCACCCGATACTCCCAAGACTTTTCCACTGTTCGGGTCAATCTTAAGTCCAATTGTTATATGTCTGAGGAGCTGTATCCGGTGTATTATATGATCAGCCCCAGGAAATCTATCCGCAAACAAAAATAGAAACGGGGATTGATCGGGTTTCGGCGGAAAAATTTTAGTGGATGTGGTCGAAATTACTGTTTTACCCGCCCCAACGAGATTCTCGGCCAAGGCGTACATCAGTGATGTCTTTCCACCAGCCCCAATCAGAGCAATGCATCGGGAACCCGAATCAATTCCCAAAGCTGAAACTATATCTGAAAATGTGCCGACTTCTATTTCCATCGATATGGTTTACATTCATTACTTCCCAAGAAGATTACCGCACCCGGCTTTGATTTGCTTTCTATTCCGGAATTCTACACATCCCGGGATTTAAGCGGTTATAAAGCGCTATCTGTTCATTGAATGAAAGTTTTCCTTTTTTATTTGCGCTTTTCACGTTAAGGCAAAGTCGGCAGCGGGATTCAGAGCAATTTTGGCACATTTTGCAGTCATGACAGGGGCCTTTTGTTAAAGTTTTTTTTTCCTCTAATCTTGATTGCATGATCCAACCTCCGGTGATAATTTACAACCGCTTTCAATCAAGTCAATTTTATTACACGAAAAGCCGGATATAAGAGAGGAAAATACCAATGGGCGTAGAAACCATGACCGAAACCGATTTCACAGACCTGTCTCTTGTCGGACGTGGAAAGGTCAGAGACATTTATAAAATTGAAGGTAAGTTGGTGATTGTTTCAACTGACCGACTGTCGGCTTTTGACGTTGTTCTACCTGATCCAATTCCCCACAAAGGAAAGGTCCTCAATCAATTGAGTGTATTCTGGATGAAAAAAACCAACCATATAGCGCAAAACCATCTCATCACCGATAACATTAATCAGTATCCCGTCGAACTCGCCAAGTATTCTAAACAACTCAAAGGTAGAAGTATGCTGGTCAAAAAGGCGTCCGTCTTCCCTGTTGAGTGTATTGCAAGGGGCTATATAATTGGCAGTGGGTGGGCTGAGTACAATTCTACCGGCTCAATAAGCGGGATTCGTCTGCCAAAAGGTTTGAAACAGGCTGAAAAACTCCCAGAACCCGTATTCACTCCGTCTACAAAAGCTGAGATCGGGGAACACGATCAGAATATATCTTTCGACAAAGTGGTGAACATCCTGGGGTCGGAAACCTCAAAATGGTTACGAGAAAAGACACTTGAAATCTACAGATTCGGCGCGTCCTGGGCTGAGAAGCGAGGAATCATCATTGCTGACACTAAATTTGAATTTGGAGTAATAGATGGCGATCTGGCCATAGTGGATGAGATTTTGACTCCGGACTCTTCACGCTTCTGGCCCATGGACCAATATCGGGTCGGCATGTCACCGCCTTCGCTGGACAAACAATACGTCAGAGACTATCTGGAGAATCTGAACTGGGATAAGAAGCCTCCAGCCCCTGGACTTCCAGCGGAGGTAGTCAATAACACTTCGAACAAGTATTTAAACATTTATAAAATACTCACGGGCTCCGACCTGTGATACAAGCATGACGCGAGATTTTTGAGCGCCCCAGGATCTGGGGATATGTGGAGTAAGTAATTACAAACACAAATTTAGGGCTTTCCCCCGGTTTTTTTGGAGGACACATGTATAAAAGCACCAAATTTATATTTGTTACCGGTGGAGTTTTGTCTTCGTTAGGCAAGGGCCTGTCTGCGGCCTGCATCGGCGCCTTGATGGAGTGTCGTGGGCTCACTGTGACCCTGCTCAAAATGGACCCTTACATCAACGTCGATCCCGGTACTATGAACCCTTTTCAGCACGGCGAGGTTTTCGTCACTGACGACGGAGCTGAAACAGACCTGGATCTTGGTCATTATGAACGTTTCACCCACGCTGTTTTACGTCAAAAAAATAATTTTACTACCGGCCAGATTTACGATGCGGTGATCCAGAAAGAAAGGAGAGGTCAGTACCTTGGCGAAACGGTCCAAGTGATTCCTCACATAACGGATGAAATTAAGACAAAAATTAGAAGCCTGGCTAACGGTGTAGATGTAGCCATTGTAGAGGTTGGCGGAACAGTTGGAGATATCGAAAGTCTCCCGTTCTTGGAGGCGATACGTCAGTTAAGAGCAGACCTCGGCCCGCAGAATGTTTTGTACGTGCATCTCACACTCCTTCCTTTTATCAAGGCTTCCGGAGAAGTTAAGACAAAGCCGACGCAGCACAGCGTAAAGGCGTTAAGGGAAGTTGGGATACAACCAGATATACTGATCTGCAGAACCGAAAAGAAGATAACTCGTGACATCAAAGAAAAAATAGCTTTGTTTTGCAATGTTAGGCCTGAAGAAGTTATAGCGGCTGAAGACGTTACCTGCATTTATGAACTGCCTCTCAAATTTCACGACGAAGGACTGGATCAAAAGGTAGTGGAGCTTCTCAACATTTGGACCAGAGCCCCTCGATTAGATGGGTGGAGTTCCTTTATTGACGCGGTAAATTCTCTTCATAATTCTATAACCATTGGGATTGTAGGTAAGTACGTCAACCTTCAGGAATCATACAAGAGTCTTAATGAAGCTCTATTTGCCGGCGGAGTGAAGAATGGAGCTAAAGTGACCCTAAAATTCATTGACTCTGAACTTCTTTCAGAAGAAACCCTGAGTTCAGAATTTTCAGATGTAGACGGAATACTGGTCCCCGGGGGGTTCGGCTCCAGGGGTATCGAGGGGAAGATCAGGGCCGTAGGATTTGCAAGAGAAAACAAAATTCCATTCTTTGGAATATGCCTAGGGATGCAAATAGCTGTCGTGGAATTCTCCAGGAACGTTTGCGGCCTTACTGGCGCCAATTCCACGGAATTTAATCCTGATACACCGTATCCCATAATTCACCTAATGGATGAACAGCGCTCAGTAACGGACAAAGGCGGGACCATGCGTCTTGGCGCATATGAATGCGTCATCCCCGAAGGCACTGAGTGCCACAAGATCTATGGCGCCACTCTGATAGAGGAGCGACATAGGCATCGTTACGAATTTAATCCTGAGTTCAGGTCAATCCTCGAGGAAAAAGGTCTTAAGGCCGGTGGGCTATCTCCCGACGGAAAACTTGTTGAGATGGTTGAATATTCAGATCACCCGTGGTTCATAGGGTGTCAGTTTCATCCTGAATTCAAATCCAAGCCAATGGAGTCTCATCCTCTGTTTGCTTCATACATAAAGGCTTGCCTTAATTTTAAACTTAAGAAATATCAAGAAAACAAAACCAAGAGTCTTGGCTAATAGAAATGTTCACAGATAATTATTTTAAAACAATTAACAATTGAGCGAGTAATTTATTTGGAGCGCGCCGGTCAATCCTTTAAATTCAGGTTCATCTATACTGGTTCCACCTTCTGACTTGATGGAGTTTGTAAACCATGGCGTTTCCCGATAATTCCTGTGAAATACTTGTAGGCCAATTCAACATCTCTGATAGCAATTCTCTATTTTTTATTGTTGGGCCTTGTGTCATCGAGAAGAGGGAACTCGCTCTGGAAGTAGCGAATGAGGTCGCGCGGATTAGTAGAACTTACAACGTTCCGATGCTTTTTAAATCTTCTTTTGATAAGGCGAATCGGACTTCTGTAGAATCGTTTCGAGGACCCGGCCTGGAGCATGGTCTGGAAATCCTGTCTGATGTGAGATCATCTACAGGACTACCGATAGTGTCAGACATCCATTCTCCGGACCAGGCCCAAGAGGCGGGTCTTGTCTTGGACGTCATACAGATCCCAGCTTTTTTGAGTCGACAGACCGATTTGTTGATAGCGGCTGGGCTCACAGGCAAGATTATAAATATCAAAAAAGGTCAGTTCCAGGCGCCTCAAGACATGGAGCACGCAATAAAAAAGGTTTTATCCACTGGGAACTCCAGAATACTCCTTACAGAGCGCGGCGTGAGTTTTGGATATCAGGACTTAGTCGCGGATATGCGATCGATAGCCAGAATGAAAACATTCGGTTTTCCAGTTGTATTTGACGCGACCCATTCAGCCCAATTTCCAGGGGCAGGCTTGGGAAAATCGAGTGGCGACCGGACCCTTGTTCCACCGTTGGCGCGTGCCGCTGTAGCCGCCGGAGCTAACGGGATTTTCCTGGAGACCCACCCTGATCCTGACCGCGCGTTATGTGACGGACCAAACTCGTTGCCCTTGAAAGACTTGGAACCTTTGGTGTTAAATCTAATTGAAATTCATAAGCTAGTCCCTCATGACCGTCCCGGATCAATAAGCCCCAAATTCACAAAAACTAATATGGCCACCCCGTCCGTCACATTAAGTGATCGCTTGAAATCGATCAAACTAATAATTTTTGATGTCGATGGCGTATTGACCGATGGAAGGATTATTTTTGGTGGAACTGATTTGGAGCTAAAGTCTTTTGATGTAAGAGACGGGCACGGAATCAAACTGGCTATTCGAAGTGGTCTGGAAATCGCTTTAGTAACCGGAAGAAAATCGGACGTTGTGACGAGGCGAGCCGCAGACCTCGGAATTGAAAGACTATTTCAAGGAATTTGGGACAAGAAACCCATTTTTGAAAAGCTTGCTAAAGAGTTAAACGCTCAAAACCATGAAATTGCCGTAATCGGGGATGATGTGGTGGATATCCCAATACTGCGACTGGCGGGATTGGCGGTTACAACTCCAGAGGCGCCTCTGGAGGTTCGGAAGGAAGTCCATTACGTTACGAAACATCCTGGTGGTTGGGGGGCGGCGCGTGAATTGATTGAAATGATTCTAAAGGCCCAGGATAAGTGGCGCTTGGTGATGGAACGTTATTACCAATAGACGTACACCTAGTTGAATTGACTATTATTTGATATAATGTGTTCAGACAATTGGCGAATGGCTATCTCGAATTCAAATCGAGATTTAGTTTGTTTCCTTTTGAAGGGACTATGAACAAGCCCTGCTTTGTTTTGGAAAATTTCTTGAGAACAACGAATTTCCTAATTGGTTTCATGAAATCGCAACTAGTTGGTTCAGGTGTGTCACATGGACCACAGACACATTGAAAGACATTACCGTTTAAAGAACCTAAAACGGGCATCCCAAATTCTCGTTCTAGGAGCTTTACTGATGCTCGTTTCGGGTTTGGCGGCCTCTCGTCTGGTCATGGACAAAGCCGACGATTTCAGGGCCTCTCGGGTTTCCAGTAACGGCAGTAGAATTGGTGACTTTACATTTTCAGCGCCAGGATTTCCGCGTTGGGACCTTCAAGCGACAAGCGCGCAAATAGCGGACACAATGGATAATGTAAAGTTAACATTGCCCAAGGTCGTATACTACGGCGGTCTTGGCGGAGCAATTTATCTAGCGGCCGAATCCGGCAATCTCGACAAAAAGACAGGATTTGTGACTGTTAAAGGCGATGTGAAAATTCGATACAAAGATTTTGAGTTCACGTCCAACGACGTGAATTATTCTGAGGGTTCGTTGCAAGCCGCTACGTCTTCTCCTGTGTCACTCAACGGGGGCAATCTCAAACTTACAGGGAAAGGGTTAAAGCTATCAGTCGAAAAAGAGGAAATACAGATCGAGCATGAGGTCAGGGCGAGCCTGTTCAATGTCAAATGGGTAGGTCCAGGCCGAAAGCTTCCGATGTGAGTCAAAAGGATTTATAAATGGTCCGTATCTTGCTGATAGCAATATTTGTTATGGCATTTCTGTTGTCGCCATGCCTTTGCCTTTGCCAAAATGACTATTTGGCGATCAGCCCTTCTTCTGATCAACCGATCAACATTACTTCAAAAAGATTTTCGGCAAAAAACATTCCCGGTGGCAAGGAAGTTACCTTTGAAGGTTCCGTAAAGGTCCAACAGGGTGATCTGATACTTACGTGCGATCGATTGGTAATAATGTACGATGAAAAAATGGCGGGCGTCAGTCAATCCGGTTCCCCCAAGAATCAGGCCACTAAAGAACTGCAAACCCCCAGTGGGATAAAATCAATAACTGCCTTGGGTAACGTCAAAATAACTCAAAATGATCGCATGGCCGTTGCAGGAAAGGCTGTCTTTGACAATGCGAAACGAACGATAACCTTGACTGAAGGACCTCCGCGAATCTGGCAGGGACCCGATGTCCTGGCCGCTCAAACTATTATTATATATCTTGATGAAAATCGTTCAGAATTGTTAGGTGGGGATGAGTCTCTAATAACTGCAATTATCAATCCGCCGAAACCTAAGAAAGAAAAGGAGAAATAGTCACGTCCGGAAGAGAGCTTAAGGCTCGAGATTTGATTAAAGGGTATGGAGGCCGTTTGGTAGTCGATCATGTCAGTCTCCGTATTGCCTCGGGCCAGGTGGTGGGTCTTCTTGGACCTAACGGAGCAGGCAAGACCACAACTTTTTACATGATTACAGGTTTGATCAGGCCCGATCAAGGCTCGGTCTTCCTAGATGAACAAGACATTTCAGACCTGCCTGTTTATTTGAGGGCAAGACTGGGTATCAGCTATCTACCTCAAGAAACTTCAGTTTTTCGAAAACTTACCGTGAGCCAGAACGTGATGGCTATTCTAGAAACCGTTGAAATGAACAAACAACGAAGAATGGAGAGACTTGAAGAACTATTGGCGGAATTGGACATTTCCAGTTTCAGGAACCAGAAGGCGGAGAGTCTTTCCGGCGGTCAGAAGAGACGGCTGGAAATCACCAGGGCATTAGTTACAAAACCTAGCTTCATGCTGCTCGATGAGCCATTTGCTGGTTTAGATCCCATTGTAATCTTGGAAATTCAGAAAATAATAGTCAAACTGAAAGAGAGCGGTATTGGCATAGTCTTAACTGATCATAATGCTAGAGAAATTCTAGGGGTCTGTGATAGAGTATATCTTTTGGATAAAGGTCACATTCTTGAAGAAGGCTCCCCTGAATTGATCGCAGGGAGTGAACGCGCAAAAGCGGTCTATTTGGGCAAAAAGTTCAGCATGTAACGTATCTGTATAAACATGGTCCTTCAAATCAGACAACAACTGCGTCAGATCCAGCAACTGGTAATGACGCCTCAGTTACAACAGGCGATAAAACTCCTTCAGTACAACCATCTCGAAATGCTCAACGCCGTAGAGCAGGAACTTAAGGAGAACCCTGCTTTGGAATCAGCCAGCTTTGATGATCCCTTCAGTGATCAAGACGCCCCTGGAAGAGATGACTTGAAATCGCTTGAGGACCTTACAACTGAACCGGTTAATCCTTTCGCCGAAGCCTTGGCGGCTGATTGGGACAATTATCTGGAGAATTATGGAGGAGACTACTCTCCCCCTACTCGTGATTATTCAGATCGCCCTACTTTTGAAAACCTGGTTTCCTATAAAAACAATCTTTTCCGGTACCTGGTCGAACAACTCAGACTCAGCAGGATCGAGGATGAGGATCGCCGCATAGCCTTGGAGATTGCTGGAAATCTTAGCGATGATGGTTACCTGGAAATTTCATTACAAGACCTCTCTGCAAGCATGAATATACCGGTCGAGAGAATTGAATCAGTCTTGAAAAAGGTCCAGGAGTTTGAGCCCTCAGGGATAGCAGCCAGAGATTTACGTGAATGTCTACTCATTCAGGCAAGATCTCTAGAAAGGCCTAATCAATTGGCCATTCGGATTCTGGAAGAAGATTTTGACTTGCTGCAATCCCGAAAAATTGACATCTTGGCCCGAAAAATTAAAGCAACGTTGGGTGACACGCAAATCGCAGTCCATTTAATTTCAACGTTGAACCCCAAACCGGGGCAAATTTTCGGCGGCTCCGATACTGTCTACATAGCGCCCGATATATTTATTTTCAGAGTTGGGAATGACTACTCCATAATTTTGAATGACGACGGATTGCCCAGATTGAGAATAAATTCCCTTTTCCAAAAAGAACTTCACAATGGGTCTTCTTCTTCATCTACAAAGAATTATCTTCAAGAAAAGATGCGTGGAGCGATGTGGTTGATCAAGAGCATCCATCAGCGCCAGCGAACAATTTACAGGACAACTCAGTCCATATTGAAATTTCAGAGGGATTTTTTTGATAAGGGAATTGATTATCTGAAACCACTTGTTTTGAAAGATGTCGCTGATGATATAGAAATGCACGAGTCTACGATCAGTAGAGTTACTTCCAATAAATATGTTCATACACCACGAGGTATTTTCGAATTAAAATTCTTCTTTAACTCAGGAATAAAACATGGAACTGAAGAAATTGCTTCCGAATCCGTAAAGAACCAAATTCTGAGAATCGTAAGATTGGAGGACCCAAAAACACCGGTTAGTGACAAACAGATCGTGGAGGAATTAGCTAAGTCGGATATTACAATAGCCAGAAGAACTGTTGCGAAGTATAGGGAAATGCTGGGTATTGCTCCATCAAGTAGAAGAAAGAAGAAATTTTGATAAACAGATGCGCCGAGTGGATTTGTTTAAGGAGGTCATGAAATGCAACTTTCCGTAACTTTCCGACATATGGAGCCTTCAGATGCGCTCAAGAACTATGTCCAGGACAGAACAACCAAATTGACGAAGTACATAGACCGACCGTTGGAGAGTCAAGTTATTCTGTCGGTACAAAAATTTCGTCAAATGGCTGATGTCGTCATCAATGCGGATGGTCTTCGAATAACTGGTCAGGAAACACACGAAGACATGTACGCGGCTATTGATCTAGTCATGGACAAAATGGAAAGACAGGTTAAGAAATACAGGGAAAAAATTAGAAAACATAAGCCTTCACAAGGGAAAGAACTTAGATGGCGGAGAGAGATTTATGAGCCTGAAAGTTTTGAGGATGACAGAGAACCGGTTATAGTAAGAACTGAAAATTACTTCATAAAACCAATGTCCGTGGATGAAGCCGCAATGCAAATGGACCTTTCACATCAAGATTTTCTTGTTTTTAATAACGCTTCAACCCAGACAATCAACGTAGTTTACAGAAGAAAAGATGGAAATTATGGGTTGATAGTTCCTCAAAGCGCTTGATATAAAATGTTATCTGTGTTCCCAAGTATATGAACACGCAACTTGACATTTTAAAGTAGCTAGAAACCCAACTATTTTGGCGGAACTCGCCGGTTGGCTAAAACCAAGCGTTTAACAAGGGTGTAGGTAACCTACACCCTTTAAATTGTTGTATAGGTTCCTGGAAAGGAACGAAAGAGTTTTCATATGAGGATATCGGACTTCCTCCGAAGTGATTGCATAATAGGATCTATGCAGGCTTCTTCCAAAGATGAAGCCTTATCGGAACTTTTGGCCCCCATTCTTGCAGCCAATCCACATCTCAACAAAAAACAGATACTTCAGACTATTCTAGATCGAGAGAAACTCGGTAGCACGGGATTAGGAGGCGGAGTGGCCATACCGCATGGCAAGTTTGAAGGTCTGGAAAGAATAGCAGCCAGTTTTGGTCGGAGTCAAAAAGGGATTGACTTCTCATCGATGGACAATAAGCCGGCTTACCTTTTCTTCATGCTAATCGCCCCTAAGGATTGCGCAGGTGATCATTTAAAAGCGTTGGCCAGAATTTCAAGAATCTTTAAAGACCCTCTTCTGACTAACAATCTGAAACAAGCTGAAAATTCAGATCAAATCTTCAGGCTTCTTGAAGAAAGTGATCTCAAATTCCCTTAAAAACCGGTGACCCTCGATTTCCCCCCATTTTAACTTTTTGTGCGACGACGCTTATTCAAGAGAATCAGCTTTATAAGCACAAAGATCTCCGCACATCGTACAGGTTTCATGGTCCTCCGAGCACGTCTGGGACCTTATGTCACGGGCCAGTTCGGGGGAAAGCGCCATCCGCAATTGTTCCGGCCAATTCCTGTCTTTTCTGGCAACGCTCATCTGCCTGTCCCAATCCCACGCGCCCTTTATTCCACGAGTTAGGTCCGCCGCGTGTCCAGCGATCCTTGCGGCTAAAACCCCAGTCCTGACATCTTCTACGTTCGGTAGGCCAAGATGCTCGGACGGCGTCACATAACACAGGAAATCCGCTCCATGCGCCGCGGCAATCGCTCCACCGATAGCTGAAGTTATATGGTCCATGCCTGGCGCGATATCTGTTACCAGAGGACCAAGAACATAAAATGGGGCGTTGTCACATAGCTTTTTTTGTAACATCATTTGTGCCGGAATTTGATCTATTGGAACATGCCCAGGCCCCTCTATTATGGTCTGCACACCTTTTTCTTTAGCGCGGCGATTCAAATGGCCCAACGTGATCAACTCCTCCACTTGGGCGCCGTCCATTGAATCCGCTATCGCCCCGGGTCTCAAGCCATCACCTAAACTCAATACCATTTGATATTGTTTGCAAATTTCTAAGACTTCGTCATAACGCTCATACAAAGGGTTTTCCTTTTTGTTAGCCCTCATCCAGCGTGCGATAAAACTTCCGCCCCGACTAACTATTCCACAAACTCGAGGCTTTTTCTCCAAGTTGTTTAGAGCGTTCCAATTGACACCGCAATGAACCGTGACAAAGCTTATGCCGTCCTCGCCATGCAATCTGATTGCGTCAAGCATTTCGTCCCCGGTCATTTTCTCGGCGGAACCCAAGGTTCGAACAGATTTGACAATAGCTTCATAAATCGGGACTGATCCCACCGGGATGGCTGATTCTTTTACTATCTTTCTTCTTATTGACCGAAGATCTCCCCCAGTAGACAGGTCCATGACGGCGTCGGCCCCGGCTTTTACAGCGGCATCCAATTTTCGCAGCTCAAGATCCTCGTCCACTAGATCGGGGGAGGTTCCTATGTTGGCGTTAACCTTGACCCGTAAACCCTCTCCAACAGCCACGGCCTTTCCGGATGGGGACGCCTTGAATATGATGGCCCTGCTGGAACCCAGTTTGTCTTCAAGCGCTTGAGAAGTAACTCCTTCCTCCGAAGCGATCTTTTCCACCAATTTGTTCAATCCAGCTTCTCCAATTTTGTAGGTTTTTAGTAGTATATGGGCTAAACATGTAATTGTCCACATTCGTTTCAAGAACCGAATTTCGATTAAATCAGAAGAAGCTCAAAAATAATATTTGTTTTTTGTTTCTTTTTCGCTTCAGGAGGATCGAAATGGCCAACCGTCGTAGAGGTCTTTACGCCCTAATTGGAAGCTCTGTGGCGATTTTTTGGCCAGGGGCTTTCATTTTTGGGTTCCCAGGAGTAATGGCGCCCTATTGGAGCCAGTCTTTTGGAGTGGGTAGCGTGGCTATAGGCGCCATCATGTTTTTTGTTTTAGCCGCAGTTGGCCTACTGATGTTCTTCGTCGGTAGATTGCAAAACAAATTTGGTATTAAAAAATTGGTCACAATAGGCGCCTTGTTATGCGGCGTGGACGTTTTTGTACTTCTTGTGGCCGACAACATTTTCTGGATTTATTTATGGGCTTTTATAAATGGAGCGGCGTCATGTTTCATATTGCTGCCAACGTTAACCTCGGTTCAGAGGTGGTTTCCCGCAAAACGAGGTTTGGTTTCTGGAATAGTGAATCTGATGTTCGGCTTGTCCGCTGGTATAATGGCGCCCCTGTTTGGAGTTATCATTCAATACTCCGGCTATGTGGGAATGGTGAAGATTTTGGGGTCTATTTCACTATTGACCGGACTAATAGCTGCGCGTTTCACTGATCCGCCTCAAGGTCCAGCCACAACCGGACCTGCCGCACCCCAAACACTCTCCAAGACCCCTGAATCAAAAATAATGACGGCTCGACAGGTCATTAGGCTCCGCAGCTTTCGCTCTCTTTGGCTGGTTTGGGCATTGCAAGGAGCCGCAGGTATATCCATGATAACCCTGTCTACCAGTTATGGCATAGCTAGGGGTTACACCTTGGAGTTGGCTGTAATCATACTTACGGCGTTCAATCTGGCAAGTGGGCTCAGTCGCCTGATTAGCGGCTACCTGTCAGACCGGGTTGGGCGAAATCTTACCATGAGTTTGTCTTTCGCTCTTGCGGCGGTCGCCTATTTTCTCTTGCCCATGACGGGCTCATTACAGAATTTGGCTCTATTGGCCGTAGTAATTGGTTTCGCATTCGGGACCCTTTTTGCAGTTTCCGCTCCTTTGGTTACTGACTGCTTCGGCATAAACAACTTCGGAGAGGTCTTCGGACTGGTTTTTACGGCTTATGGGTTCTTGGCCGGGCCGCTGGGAGCTATCCTAAGCGGCTACATGTTGGATCGCACGGCGGGAAATTTCTCTCTGGTCTTTGGATATCTTGGTTGCTGCTGCTTGATTTCGTCAGCCTTGATCTGGTTAGTCCGACCCGCAAACGCGCAATAGCATCACGCCGTTCCAATAAGTGGGGTGACAGTTATGAACGGTTTTAACGTCCAATAAGATTTCATATTCGTTTTCACTGGATGACATAAAATCAAAGGTGGCTTCTCTGGGCTCTCTCCAATTCGTGTCATCCACAAGCAAAATGCAGTTCTTAGAAAAGAAAGGCTCTGCCAGACGTAGTCCCAATAACTGATTTTCGTAGTCGTGAGGCCCGTCGTAAATATAAAAACCTATGGGCCCGGAATGGATTTTATTTAAATAATCCACGTAATCCATGTCATGAAAGTGATGTCGAGGGCCGGCTAATCTGTCAAAGTTTTCTAGAAACTGTCGCTTCGGCCCACCAAATTGGGAGAAATTGTCTATGCCCACGCAGGTTCTACCTTCATTTCCGATAATTCCCGAGAAAAAAGTAAAACCATACCATACCCCAACATTTACGAAGGCTTCGTCGGGTCTCATTTCTGAAACGCTTCGATTAATAATTGCGCCGATTGCGGAAGTGGACATACGAGGCACAGAGATCAATTTTTTCATGTTGGATCTGATCTCCGGGTTTGTCTCGGGATATTTCGTATTAATTAGATCAAATAACGCCCCTACTCTTTCGGGAATTCCCATTCCACCGGAAGCCAGTATGTTAACCAGACGGGATTGAAAGTATGAATCCGAGATGGGCAGTCTTGTTCGCGGGTTTACGAACCGAAAAGAAAAACCTTTGACATACTCAGCGTAATTCATTCCTAAGATTCCTGTCGATTGATTAATTCACGCAAGGAAGATTTAGGTTACTCTACATGAATGTTGATTGAAACAGCTTCATGAAGTGGTGTCACCGCAACGATTGTATGTCCGCCACGACTGGGAGTCCAAAAAAATTCGTATGGGGTGGGCGTTCGAGCGACCTCTTTCGCGTCAACCAGCCAAATCACGTTTTCAATCATTTCAAGTGGTTGAGCCCGAAATGGTATTCTTAAAGATGAATCTGTAAGCACAAACCTGTCTCCGTCGTGCGGACTTGTTATCTCTATTGCAGATTCAACTCTTTTATCAGTATTTGTAAATTTGACAACCCGCTCGTTAAGAATCAGGGCGCTAGGCCTAAGATTTTTCAATGGTCCCTGAAGCCTAAATCTGCTCAATCCCTGTTCTTTCTCGCGTCTATATATCCATCGTGCATACGCAGGCCCCAAGTAGACATGTTCATTTTTGACATCAGACGCCACATTGGCGCCTTTGTACGATGACCGCCCAGAAAAGGATTGGGGCTCGACTTTTGTTTCATCATTCGGCTCCATAGCTGCATTTACCGAAAACTTGGCTGGGCAATTCGACATGGATCCCGAATAAATCGCTTTAACGATTTCTCCAATTATTGGGCCACACGAAGAAGCTCCTAGCGCGTCAGCGGTTGCGGAACCATCGAAATTTCCCGCCCATATGCCAATAACATGCTTTGATGTATAGGCTAACGCCCAAGCGTCTCTATATTTGCTGCTTGTACCGGTCTTAACGGCTACTGGAAATCCAAAATCAAAATATAGCGGGTTTCCAAAGGTTAAGATCCTGGCAAGAGGGTCTTCTAAAATGTCTGTAATTTGAGAGATGATAGTTTCTGGAAATATTCGCTCCGAGCGCCCCTGTTGGGAAGGTTTCACTCTCAATGACTGAAACCTCCCCCCACCGGCCAAACAGGCATATGCCTGAACTAAATCATAAAGGCGAACATCAATAGCGCCTATAGACAAACCAAGTCCATACTTCTCAACAGGACCATGTATTTCCGAAATTAATCCAAGACGCTGCAAGGTCGCATAAAAGTCATCCAAACTGATTCTTTGAATCATTTTGATAGCTGGAATATTTAGGGAATTTCCCAAAGCAGAACGCAAACTAACAGGGCCGTAAGAGACTCTATTCGAGTTGAACGGCGTATAATCGCCGTTGACACCCTTGTAGCTTCTTAAGGTATCAGGAATCTCAGAGGAATCTAAATAGCCTCTTGAAAGAGCGAGAGCGTACAAAAACGGTTTAAGGGTCGAACCCGCTGATCTATAGGCAATTGCCCCATTGTTGAAACCAAGCGATTCCCCTGTATAGTTCAAGGAACCAATCATAGCCAGAACCTCTCTGCCTTCAGTTCCAACAACGACTACTGCCGACTGGCTTATACCGAGACGCCGTAGCCTGGTAGCATGAGATTCGAGGACCTTTTCTATCGAGTGTTGTAATTTCAGATCAAGAGTTGTCCTAATTTCAGGATAAATTTGCGGGCCTGCCATAACGTAATCCACAAAATGGGCCGCTTCATTTGGAAGAACCCTACTGTAAAAAGAAACTAGACACTTCGTGTTCTTCCCTCCAGCCAACTCAGACTTAATAATAGCCGTTCGAGCCATTTTATGGACCAGCATATCGGCGGCGTCTATCAAATCCTTCCTGCCAACTGGATGATTCGGATCCAACCTGGTCGGGGCCCGTGGAATTATCGCCAGACAGGCGGCATCGCAAACACTGATTAAACTGAGGTCCTTATGAAAATAGACTCTTGACGCGATACCCACCCCTTGAAGTCGTCCTCCCATAGGAACAAGATTTAAATAAAGCTCCAGGATTTCTTTCTTTGAGAGTTGGCACTCCAGCTTCATACTTTCAAAAAGCTCGATAAACTTGGAACTATAGGTTCGAGGTCGAGGGTTTAATAATCGGACGACCTGTTGTGAAATTGTTGAAGCGCCCGAGATTTTCCTTCCGTACTTCAAGTTCGTGTAGATTGCTCGGCAAATAGCTCGTGGATCAAATCCGGGATGATGAAAGAAATGACTGTCTTCGGCTGTCATGACTGCCTGAGTCAAAACATCCGGAATATCCAGCATGTTTTTCCAAACACTAAAACATCCATTTTCGTCTGGAAGGTATCGCAAGATCCGTCCATTTCGGTCAGTTACAAACCTTGCAGGTTTGTTCTTTTCGCTGATAAAAGCATCTCTATAATTTGGGGCTTCCAAGAAGACCAAAAGCGCTAAACCCAAACTAAAAATTAATATAAAAGCAAAGGAAATGAGTATGAAATTCTTGTTTTTCAATTGGACAGACATGACCTGATGGTGAGTTCCCTTCACGTTAAGTCGCGAGTGATTTCTTTGCCTTGAGCCCTACCAGGATTTCCCCACTAAAAGCTGAGATTCTGAGGGCGTTCGGAACTCGCACACGGCCTCTCGGTATTCTCCGCTTTTCTGAAAATTCAGACATGAATAGTTCCTCCGCTTCCCAAACTCTGGAGACGTAATGTGCCTCAATTCTACTTCCTTTTCAAGGGGTTAATAGTCCTACATTGGGAACTCAGCCTATCTGTAATTAGTTAAGTGGCAAACTGTCTGCTCCTCCCTACAACAAGCTGATATACTGTCATTTTGTAACGGCGCCTGTGAAATATGAATCAACCGCGCTAAATTATGGTTAGCCAAAGCGGCTCGGTAGATTAATCCTTGGCCTTAATTTCCGATCCTCCAAATTAGGAGCGCGTTGTCTCTGTTCTCGCGAGCATATCAATTTAGGAGTTTAAAGTGCCTCTGGATCTTCAAACACATGACTGGCTGAATCTGTTAGACGTTTCACAAAACGGCTTTGTAGCAATCAATATCGAAGGCGAAGTGGTCTTTCTCAACAGGACCGCCCAGAGAATTATAGGGGTTGAAGAAGAAGACGCGATGGGGAGGAGAATCAATGAACTGATCCCCAATACCGGGCTACTGGAAGTGATGAAGAATGAACGTGATGAAACAAATCAAAAAATGGACATAAACGGACACGTGGTGTTCGCCAACAGATCCGTAATCAAGAGGGGAGACACAGTTGTCGGTGCTGTAGGCATGTTTCAGGACATCTCCGGACTTGAAAGCTTGTCCAAAGAATTGGAGAGCGTCAGGGCGCTCAGTCGGGAACTGGATTGTATCTTCGAATCTGTAGACGATGGTCTTGTCCTCACCGACGAAAAAGGTGTGGTCCTACGGGTCAATAAAGCTTACGAAATGATGGCTGGAATTACGAACGAGGAGTATAGGGGCAAGCACGTACATGAACTCATTAGAGAGGGATACATTGGGCGTTCGGTGAGTGACATCGTGATCGAGCGAAAGAGCCGTCATTCAATTATAGACATTAGAAACGGAAAAGAATTGCTTCTCACAGGCAACCCGGTGTTCGATGAAAATGGAAACATCATGCGGGTTGTTACAGCTACCAGGGACCTGACGGAACTCAGCGGCTTGAAGGACAGGCTTGCCAAAAGCGAAGCAGCGCGGGACCAATACTGTGAGGAACTCATACTGTTGCGCGCTGAACTGCCTTTCAAGAGAATTATAAGTAACAATCCAGTGATTAAACAGAAGATTGAGTTGGCGCTCCACATTGCTCAGGTAGATTCAAACGTGTTGATACTCGGCGAATCCGGGGTCGGGAAAGACTTATTTGCGAGACTTATTTATCGCGCAAGCAAACGCGCGCTTAAACCTTTCATCGAGGTGAACTGCGGCACAGTGCCTGAAAACTTGCTGGAATCAGAATTTTTCGGCTATGAGCCGGGAGCCTTCACCGGCGCATTGAAAGAAGGCAAACGTGGATTTTTCGAATTGGCCCAAGGGGGAACTTTATTTCTCGATGAGATTGGGGAACTACCGATTAATTTACAAGCAAAAGTTCTCAGAGCCGTCCAGAATAAGCAGATCATCAAGATAGGAGGAACAAGGACCATAACGTTGGATGTAAGGATTATTGCGGCGACCAACAGGGATTTGGAAAAAATGGTGAAGGAAAATACCTTCCGAAAAGATTTGTTTTATAGGTTGAACGTAGTTCCCATTGTGTTGCCTCCTCTTCGGGAGCGTAAAGAAGACATCGTGCCCTTAACCACCGAATTTCTTTTGAAGTTTAACAGTCGTTACGGATATCAGAAATGGATACACCCAGACGTTATCAATTGTTTACGCAACTATGACTGGCCGGGAAACATCCGGGAACTTGAAAACACCATTGAACGGGCAGTAGTAACCTGTATGGACGACTGCATAAACTTGGACTCGTTCTCTGGTATACCTAATCGCAAATGTTTTGACGGACGCACAACCATAATGTCTCTAAAACAGACCCGAGAAAACAAAGAAAAACAAATTATTAT
>JARLHM010000166.1 GCA_031292235.1 Syntrophaceae bacterium
GATCCTTCTATAAATTGATGCAGGATGTCGATTTGATCCTTGGATAAATCGCTTGTCATCATGTTTGCGACGATATTTAAATTTGCGCCCCGCCGTAAAAGCCACTCTGCAGCGCGCAAGTCTTTCGGAGTGGTTGATGAAAATGTGAAAGATCCGGTGTCTTCATAGATTCCCAAGGCTAGAACAGTAGCCTCCTCTGCGTTAACCTGAATTTTCTTCCGGCGAAACAAGTTTATGAAGAGGGTTACGGTGGAACCTACCCGTTCAATGACCTCAATGTTACCGTGGATATCATCATCCGAATTGGGGTGATGATCATAAAGGTGCACTTCCACCTGATCCGAATCAACAAGCTCACTGAAACGACCGATTCTGCTTCTCTGTCTTGTATCGACCAGGATAAGTCTTTTAACCTTGGTAAAGTCCAGGTCCTTAACGCGTTCAATTGATAGGATATATAGAGTTGATTCCATGAAGAAATCGCGAAGGTTTTTCTCACGCGATCCTGGGAACACCACTAAAGCGTCTGGATACAATTTTTTCGCCGCTACCATTGACGCAAAAGCGTCAAAATCAGCGTTTACGTGGGTTGTGATAATCTCCATTGGATTGTGGCGCCTATATTTGATAGAGGATTTAAGCCTTTGCGACTAATGAAAGATTGAACCAATTTTAGAAACTAAAAGGCATTTTATTGATTGTTATGCGATTTGGAAATATAAGATTTGGAATCATTCCGAAAGAAGGCTTCGATTGATGGAACCCCACAAATCAAACGAAAAGAAATCAGCATTTTATAAGCTCTCATTTGTAACGTTCATTTTACTCGTGTTCGCCCTAGCCACAGGATGCCAGGAGATTGACACGATTAAAAGAGAGATCATCCTTAAAGTTCAAACGAAGTTACTTAAGAAAAAGGCTCAATTCACTCCTCGTGACGGAATTACACTAAGACCTGCTTCTTTATATCAAACGGCCAACCTGAACTCTGAAATCTTGAGAAGACTGCCTGCCGAGACGTCTGTCGGCTTATTAGACAAGGTTGGTGAAATGTACAAGGTCCGGACAAGGGATGGAAGAGAGGGTTATGTTGAACAAAAAGCGATCGGGGGCGAAGACATAATCGCCAAAACTCAAGAGTTGCGGAAATCCATAGAAGGTATGCCATCCCAAGGCGAAGCCGTGACTAAGAGTAAGGCGAATTTCAGATTGACACCGGGTAGGCAGCATGAAATCATCGAAGTCCTTCCTCCCGGTAAGAAACTTGAAGTATATGAGCGCGTCGTTACGACAGGGAATAGTTCTACCAACGACAAAGCGGTAGTTCGCGCTAAGGCGGGTGATTCTGGAGTAACCCCTGCTGATGAACCTTCAAGCCCTGAGGAAGGGAATGAAGATATTCGCAAGGACGTCTGGTACAAAGTCAAGATAGAAGATGGGAGGGTCGGTTACATATTTACCCACAACATGAAACTGACACCACCTGAAGATATCGCCAAAACCGTGCCGTTCATGAGAATGATCGCGTGGAGAACAGTGAATGTGACAGACGATCCGGATATCGGAGCGAAAAGCAACTACATTGTGGCCTATACTCCGATTGGAAAAGACCCTGGCTGTGATTATACCAGGTTGTATTTGGTCAGTTGGTCCTCCAAACTGAAAAGACGTATCATAACGTGGCAATTGAGAATAAATGGCATTTTGCCAATCACGGATTATCATTTTGAAGGTAAGCCGGGCTTCAGTGTTCGCTATCTACATCCCACAAAAAGCGACAAGCTTGTTTTGGCGAACTTCATATTCAACAAGGGTTCCGTGAGAAAGGTAAGCGAAGAAGAAATTCCCAGTCCAGCGGGATTGCATTAAAAAGGGCTTTGGCGCCACATTCATGGACTCGGGGATTTAAGGATTGGGCTTTCTGTCAGGCGTTTTTGCGACGGGAAACATAATCGGATGGGTATCTGTTCAAAGGAACAAATCCAAAAATAGTGGCGAGCATGTTTTGAGGAAATGGAGTTAGTAGGCTGTTGTACATCTTGGCGGTTTCATTGTAGTTCATCCGTCTCAGCCTTAGCTCTCTATTTGTGGCTACTATCCTGGACCATTGATTGGCAAAACCAAAGTGATTTTTTAACTTCTCAGAAGAATCAGCGATTTGGCCTAGTTTGGCCAAACGCTGGTCAGTCTCATTTATACTCGATATGATGGTGTCAGGATCAGCGGCTCTCAGCAGTATAGAGCGCTCCTCGAGAATTTTCTCGCCCCATTTGTTTTGGATTACCCCAAAACCTTTAAGGACTTCCACAACGCCCTGGACCTGATCATTTCGCTCTCTGGCAAGATTGACCATTCCTTCCCACTGAGCCCGAGCTTCACCACGAATCTCCTTCAAGGTAGGCCTAAGCGTAAGGAAAGAGACCAAAGAGAGCATTATAAAGGCGACCAAGACCGAACAGCTAAATTCTATAAGACGGGACATCGTCTTTGAACGGCGGTTAGACAGACACATTAGGTTGTCGTCTACCCGGTCGGGCATGGCGGACCTGATGTCCACATTAAATTTTGAATGGTAATTTGAAAAGTTGCTCATTCGTAATATTGCCACATTACAACAATCTTAACGCAAGGTTAAATCTGTAAACGGATAAGTTGTTTTAATTTCTTAGACAAGACTTTTAGTGTCACATCGGCATTATGTCAATTAAAAATAAAGATGACGCTATTTTTTGTCTTGCGAGAACACAGATCGCGTTCCGAGCACCTCGATCTTGAAGCCTGCCTATCACCATGACGTTGAATTTGCAATAGCAAATCCTTGTTTTCTGAAGTCGGATACCAACTCCTCAGACAAATAAAATTCGCCCACACGTTGACTTTGTTCATGTCAAAAACCATGATAGGTTTAATTGGTTGTTACCTGCTAAAAAACGCGCGAGGTTAATGATGTCGCATGATGAAAGTCGTCGAAAATTTTTGAAAAATAGTTTGGTCGTGTCGGCTGCTATGGCAGGCGCCTCGTTTGGTCTCATAGATCCCTTAGAAGCTGGCGCTGAGGATTACCCGGACATGTCGATATGTAACGGCAAGGACGCTGCTCTTATCACCAGACAGGCCGTCGAAGCCTTGGGCGGGATCAAAAGATTTGTCAGGCCCGGAGCGAAAGTGGTTATTAAACCAAACATGAGTTTTGCCAGGTCGCCTGAAACCGCAGCGAACACAAATCCTTTGGTGGTCAGGGAAGTGGCTAGAATGTGCGCCGAAGCCGGCGCTTCGCGTATTTCGATAGTCGACAACGTCTTGAACAATCCTGCCGACTGTATGAAACTATCCAAGATTCCAGAATATTGTAAGGATGTTCCAAATACTCATACCAACTATATCAAGAATGAAAGACTGTTTAGGGAAGTGTCTGTGGAGCGCGGGACCCAGTTCAAGAAAATGAGGGCCTTATCCGACGCTCTGGACGCAGACACACTTATAGCGGTACCTGTCGGAAAGTCTCATGGATCCGCAGGTGTCAGCATGTCTATGAAGGGCATGATGGGATTGATCTATGATCGCACATCGTTCCATAACAGGTATGATCTCCACGAGTCCATCGTTGATATGGTAACCGTTTTGAAACCTCATCTCGTGGTCATAGACGGTACAAGAATACTTAGTACAGGTGGGCCTGGAGGACCTGGAGAAGTAATCCCACTGGATCTTGTGATAGCGTCCGCTGACATGGTAGCCGCTGACGCTCAAATGGTCGCTCTGGGAAAATGGTATGGTAAGAAGCTTGAACCCAAACAAATTAAACACATCAGAATGGCGGCCGAACGAGGATTAGGCCGCATAGATCTGGACAAGTTGAATATAAAGAAGATTAGCGTTTGAAACGTTTTCAAAGATTAATACAGCTTTTGAGTTTTGGGATTTTTTCATTACTGTTGGTTTGGGCGGCCTATCCAGAGACACGCGAGGCGCCAGTAGACGCGTTTTTACGAATTGATCCCATCATCGCTCTAACGACTCTAATTGCATCGCGTGAATTCCAAACCGGGTTCATCTGGGCGGCTATTGTCCTGATTAGTGGTCTTTTTATAGGCAGAGCGTTTTGTGGGTACGTTTGCCCCATGGGAACCACGATCGATTTATTTCAGAGTCTCATTTATCCTAAATCCAAGCTCAGAGCGACTCGCGCGGGCTACGAGGCAAATCGGGGGCGTCGTTCACTCAAATATTATGTTTTGGCTGTGGTCGTTTGCGCTGCCATAGGTGGTGTATCACTCGCCTTTCTGGTTGCTCCGATCTCTTTGGCGACGCGTTTCTGGGGACTCGTCATTTACCCGGTAACACTATGGATTGCTGATTTGGGACTTGATCTGGCTACTCCACTACACCAATATGTTCCAGACTTGGCATACATTCAAATTTCTCGGAGAGTGTTCGCCACCAATATGTTCATCGCCGGATTTATTGTTTTCATCTCAGCCCTTGCCATCAAGGGACCAAGATTCTGGTGTTCGTATCTTTGCCCTGCCGGCGCGATGATTGCGCTTTTTTCCAAAAAACCTTTAGTCTATCGAAGTGTCAATTCGTCATGCACCGAATGTGGGAAATGCGTTAGAAACTGCCCAATGGTGGCCATTAGGGAAAATCCGCATTCGACCGCGCACAGAGAGTGTCTGCTTTGTCTTCGTTGCAAGGAGCTATGCCCGGAAAACGCCATCTCATTTTATTCGCACAATGAAACTCTTAAACCTGAACCGGCCACGCTGGACCTTACAAGAAGGGCAATGCTGCTGTCGGCGGTTTCTGGATTGGGTGTGGCGTCTTTGGTTGGGACGGGATGGAACGAACCCCGACTGCTAGGTCAGGAGAGAGCGGTTACTCCAGCGGACCTTATACGACCCCCAGGGGCCATGCCTGAACCCGAGTTTTTAAAGCTTTGCGTAAGATGTGGTCTGTGTATGAAAGCCTGTGCGACCAACACATTGCAGCCAATATGGTTCAAAGCAGGCGTGGAAGGCCTTTTTAGTCCATCTCTGGTACCCCGCCTGGCCGCGTGTGCCGTTAATTGTGCGGTTTGCGGCTCTGTATGTCCCACAGGAGCAATCAGAAAACTCCCTATAGAGGAAAAGATACAGGCCAAGATCGGGACCGCATGGATAGACAGACAAAATTGTTTAGTCTGGAACCGGGATAAAAAGTGTCTGGTGTGTGGAGAGGTATGTCCTTATCACGCAATTTCCTTCCAACCGGCTTCAGGTCGGCGGAACGGAGTCCCTGTCGTGCATCCGAATCGCTGTTGCGGGTGTGGTTGGTGTGAAAACAAATGTCCAGTCGAGGGAGCGGGCGCTATCAAAGTCTCGGTAGTCGGTGAGCTAAGATTAGCCTCCGGTTCTTACATCGAGAAAGCCAAGGAATACGGACTAGAGTTCAAAATTGCCGACAAGAAATTTGACAAGCTGGCCCCTGATACGTTTGAATCATCAGGAATTGATGAAGGCGGAGGGATCCAGGAGAAAAATTCGTCGCCCAAACAGGAACAGCTCCCAGCGGGTATATTAGACGAGTGAGACGCTTATTTGCCCCTCAACAGACCCTTCTCATAAAAATATCTAAAAACGATGAACTGATCAATTCCCGTCAGTTCTACCACCTTGAAGATAGTCACTGACTGTCTGGACATTTTCAATTCGTTAATTACCCTGGTTATTCGTCCGTAAACTTCATTACTTTCATTAATGTCCATCAGCTCTACTCCCTAATATTAACAGAACCCAGGAACGGGGCTCGTTTACTTCGCTCGACGCAGGATCTGTTCAGCCCAAATTAAGGTCGGAACAGCCCCGACGCCATATCATCAACAATTAATCAAAAATGAATTTCTCCGCGGACTTTATGGTTTCCTCCAAAGATTCTATGTTTGGACCACCAGCCTGCGCCATGTCTGGCCGACCCCCTCCTGAACCTCCTACCGCTTCGGCGGCCTTTTTCACAATGTTCCCAGCGTGGAACCTGTTAGTCAAATCCTTTGTCACAAGAGCGAGCAGGAAAGCCTTTCCATCGGCTTCAGCCCCCAACAATGCCACACCGGATTTCAATTTATCTTTTAGCCTGTCTGCGTGTTCTCTGAGGTCCTTAGGAGATTTGATATCCTCAACAATTCGCGCCAAGACGTTAACGCCATTGATGTCTTTTACCCCCGCGGTAATATCGGACCCTTGCTCGCGCGCGAATTTTTGCTTCAAATCAGACATCTCCTTTTCTTTAAACTTCTTTTCATCAATCAACTTGTCCAATTTCTTGACCAGTTCACTTCGAGGAGCGCGCAATCGGTCGCAAAGCAGAGATAGTTCATCCTCTAGTCCTCGCAGGTAGGACATCACCCCCAAACCAGTAACAGCTTCGATTCTGCGAACGCCCGCAGCGATACCTCCTTCAGAAGTGATCTTGAACAATCCAATTTCGCCAGTCCTGGATGCATGAGTTCCACCACAAAGTTCGCTGCTGAACTCGCCGACCGAGACTACCCGCACACTTGCTCCATATTTTTCACCAAAAAGAGCTGTAGCTCCCATTGCAATGGCCTTGTCAACAGGCATCTCAACCACGTTGACATCAATGTCCTCAATGATCTTTTCATTGACCAGGGTCTCAACCCTTTCAATTTCGGCGCCTGTTATGGCTGAAAAATGAGTGAAGTCAAAACGGAGGCGATTGGGTTCAACAAGTGACCCCCTCTGATTTACATGAGGCCCGAGAACTTCTCTCAAAGCCCATTGCAACAGGTGAGTAGCTGAATGGTTAGCCATCACAGATCTGCGGAGACCCATTTCCACTTCTAGTGAGACTACGTCGCCGATAGAAAACGAGCCGGATTTTACTATCCCCTTATGGATTATCAAACCGGTTCCCATTTTGGTTGTCTCCTGAACTTCAAACTCCGCCCCTTCCTTCGCTATTGCTCCATGGTCCCCTACCTGTCCGCCGGATTCAGCGTAGAAGGGCGTCCTGTCTGTAATTATGGAAACAGACTCTCCTGCGTCAGTCTTTTCAGCCCTCTTGCTATCTTTTAGTATCGCGACTATAGCCCCAGTGTCTTCGAGTCTGCGATAACCTGTAAATTCAACCGGACCAATGTCTGCGATAGACTCCCATGCTACAGAGGCTTCGAGGCTTCCGCTCCCTTCCCATGCTTGACGGGCCATTTCCTTTTGCTTGGCCATCTCTTTTTCGAAACCGTGGTGGTCCAGCGCCATTCCAAATTCTCTGGCCAGATCTTCGGTCAAGTCTCTGGGGAAACCAAAAGTGTCATAAAGTTTAAAAGCGACTGTTCCGGGTATTTCCATGTTCCCTGATTGTCTGAGTTGGCTGATTTCGTCTTCGAATAGCGCCAGACCTCGAGTCAGGGTTTGTAAGAAACGCTCCTCCTCGTTCTTTATCACTTCCTGAATCAGCGCCCGACGTGCTTCCAGTTCAGGATAGGCGGATGACATATGGCCAACAACCACCGAAGCCGTATCGTACAAGAACGGCTCATTAAGGCCCAAGCGTTTGCCGTATCGTAGCGCTCGGCGCATAATCCTTCTCAAAACATATCCCCTGCCTTCATTGGAAGGCAGAACGCCATCGGCGATCAGGAACGCCGCTGCTCTACTATGATCAGCGATAACTCTAATTGCCACGGTTTCGGTGGGTCCGGATACCCTGCTTTTACCCGATATCTCCTCAACTCGACTAATGATGGGGTCAAAAATGTCTGAATCCCAGTTGCTGGATTTGCCCTGAATGACAGCGGCCAGCCTTTCCAATCCAAGACCGGTGTCTATAGAAGGTCGAGGCAAAGGCTGCATGTGACCCGAAACATCACGGTTATACTGCATAAATACGAGGTTCCATAATTCGAGGAACCGGTCACAATCGCAGTCAGGACCACAGTCGGGTGCGCCGCATCCAAATCTTTCTCCCTGATCGATATGGACCTCAGAACATGGCCCACAAGGTCCAGTGTCGCCCATACTCCAAAAATTGTCCTTCTCTCCTAAACGAATAATGTTGTTAGCTCCAGGGCCTAGAACCTTCTTCCAAATCTTGTCGGCGGGGTCATCGTCCAGAAATATTGTTACGTGCAAACGTTTCTTTGGCAATCCCAGTGTCTTAGTTAGGAAGTCCCAGCCGAAAGCTATTGCGTCCTCCTTAAAATAGTCGCCAAATGAAAAGTTCCCCAGCATTTCAAAAAAAGTATGATGCCTTGCGGTGCGGCCCACGTTTTCAAGGTCGTTATGTTTTCCACTTACCCGTAAACATTTCTGGGCTGTCACGGCCCGTTTATATGGCCGTTGTTCCTGACCGGTAAACACGCCTTTAAATTGAACCATTCCTGCGTTTGTAAACAAAAGTGTGGCGTCTCCAGTAGGAATCAAGGAAGAACTCTCTACCCGAGTGTGACCTTGCTCTCCAAAAAATATTAGGAACTCTTCACGCAAATCAGCGCCGGTCATGAAACCTCCCCGCTGTATTCTAAAACTCAAAGTTAACCAGTATAGACTTTAAAAATGTCATTTTTAAAGAATTATCACAATTTATGGGACGTTGGCAATATTAGCATGGCAATTGCCTAACAATGGCTCGTGTAATTTCAATAAAATTTGATGAGACATAGATGTTTACAACATTATTAATGTACCTTATTAAAGAGTTATACAATTTATAACTAATTACAATTTATGTTTAATTAATATCTAACATTAGTTAATTGATTTATTATTTCGAAATAATGATAAAAAACTTGACTAATATTTTGGCGTATAATATCAGTCATGTCCCGTCAGGCAGTTGTGTCTGTTACTCAAATTCAGATGTCTCGGACAAATTTTGCAAAGTAGAACTTCAACAAAATCGTTTGGCGTAAGTAGACGTGAAAATCATGACTCATCGTCTTTTTACGGACGTAAATTGTTCAAGGCTTCGACAAGCGGCAAGGCGCCCGAAATTGTATCTCCCGCCCCCTCAAACGTTCTGGACCGAGTTTTTGCGCATTCTTCAGAAGATATGTCGGAGTTGCCCGACAACTCTGTGGCTTTGATGGTAACGTCTCCACCGTACAATGTAGGCAAGGACTACGATCTTGACCTTACACTAGAAGAATATCTTAATCTTCTGGAGAGAGTACTCAAAGAGACTCAAAGAGTTCTTATGCCGGGTGGACGTATTGCGTTCAATGTCGCCAATATTGGACGTAAGCCCTACATCCCACTGAATTCCTTTGTGGCGGTTATGGCGTCACGTCTAGGCCTTCTGATGCGAGGCGAAATAATTTGGGTTAAGGGAAGGGGCGTTAGCGGTTCATGCGCCTGGGGATCCTGGATGTCCGCCGGTAATCCGACGCTACGCGACCTGCATGAGTATGTCCTGGTCTTCAGCAAGGATCGTTTTGACAGACCCTGTAAGGGCAGATCTACCATTGATCGAGACGAATTCATGAGAGCGACCACGAGTGTATGGGAAATCCCGACGGAATCCGCCAAGAGAGTAGGTCATCCAGCGCCGTTTCCAGTCACCTTGGCCGAACGTTTGATTCATCTTTACACCTTTGAAGGGGATGTGGTCCTGGACCCATTTATGGGAAGTGGATCTACCGCGGTCGCCGCCAAAAAACTTGGGAGACATTTTGTCGGATATGAAATAAACGAAGACTATATTAACATCATCCATCAAAGACTAGAGCGGACCACACCTGAAATTCCTGAACAAAACAAGCAATCCGTCGCATAATATCCCATCCTGAAATCTTAGATCTCTCATAATATCCCCCTGGATTTCTTGCTTGACCCCAAATCTAGACTTAATTACTATAAGGGGCTTTAATAATTAAGGATCGATCATGAAATCACATCAGAGTTATGAAATCATATGGCACGGCAGAGGTGGGCAGGGCGCTGTTACCGCAGCTAAAATGTTCACTGAGGCTGCCTACTACGCAGGCTTCAAAGGCGTCAGCGCAAAGCCCACATACTTTTCCGAGAGACGCGGCGCCCCTGTGAGCGTTCACACTCGGATCTCGCCGGAACCGATTCGAACATTCTCAAATGTCCTGTTCCCCGACATAGCCGTTGTTTTGGATGACAATCTGCTCGAAATGGTAAATGTCACGGCTAACATCAAGACGGGTGGCCTTATCGTAATA
>JARLHM010000167.1 GCA_031292235.1 Syntrophaceae bacterium
CCCAAGTCCATGTTATCGATTACAACCATGGCGGTAAGAAGCTTGGTGATACTGGCTATGGGCAGCGGAGCGCATTCATTTTCAGCAAGTACAACGCGATTTGTAGACTTCTCGACACAGAACATGGCCTTGGCTTTTACTCTGGGCTGAGCAGCGTGATTGACCCCGGATAATGTGGTTGTCGGTGTATTCGAGGACGCCTTTCTTAATAGTAAAGGTTTATGAGGCTGGATAAACTTTGCATGAGCTGGAGCGTGCGCCTGGATAACGTTTGAAGAAACCTGAGGAGCCCTTTTGCCTCCTCTGACATTTGTCACAAAATTATTAACATAATTTTGATTGGATTGGGGTTGAAACGCAAACGCTGAACATGGCGCTAATATTAGACTACAAATGATTGTGAAGATTATTCTGGGGACCAAATGGACGATCTCCGTTGACTCCGGATTTTTGATTTCAGCCAAAAAATATCATGATTCAGATAAATTAAACCGTTAACCTCTAAGACCCATTTCAATTTACCATACAAGCGATAATATTTAGTTGAGTCTCACCTGTCAAGATAAACTCAGCGTTTAAATCATCCATGATCGTTTCTTTTGTCAGTTTTTGTCAAAAAGAGCCGTTTGCTCTCAAAAAACATGGCCCCTGGAAACATTCCGGCACAGGTGAAAAATCCTTTTCTATTAAAGCATACGCGCTGTGATTATGAATGGATTCAAAGGTTTCAGCCTCTACCCTGTACCACGGGAAATTGTTCTTATCCCGCAAGCGGGTCACGGCGGCCCGCACAACGTCCTCCACGAACATGGGGTTTTCGTAAGCCCTCTCCGTGACATACTTTTCATCGGGTCTCTTGAGCATGGAGTAGATCTCGGAACTGACCGATGATTCCACTATTTCAATTATTTCCTCTATCCAGAAAAACTTCTTGAACCTCAACTGGACCCTTACAATGCCTCTCTGGTTATGAGCCCCGTAATCCGAAATTTCTTTTGAACACGGGCAGACTGTAGTTACTGGAACCTCAAGACCAACTATGAGGTCAAAACGTTCATCGAGTGATCCTCTCATGAAGCACGTATAGGACATGATTCCCGGAGTCGCTGTAACCGGCGCGTTCTTCTCAACAAAATACGGGAATTCAACGTTCATGTGTGCGCTTTTAGCGTGGAGCTTGTCCTTGATCTTTTCCAGGATCTCCTGAAATTTCTCCATCGAGATTTCACCGCGATATTCATTCAGAACCTCGATGAATCGACTCATATGAGTGCCTTTAAACTCTTGCGGCAGATTCACGAAAAGGTCAAACAGCCCAACCGTGTGTTGCAAACCTTTGAGTCGGTCTTTTACCGATATGGGATACCTGAGGCCTCTCACGCCAACTTTGTCAATCGGGAGGTTGCGTTCATCAGGCATATTTTGAACGTCGGGAATCGAGCAAATTTCCACTAACTATACCTCATCAAGGGCAATAATTGAGGCGTCACGCGAAATCGTACGCTATCCTCTTATGTAACGGGCAACAGATGTATCCGACTCCCACACACCGACGCTATGGAGCAAATGACCTCGCTCTTTCATGCCTTGCTCAATCTCCCGGAATATGAACGCCGCGATATTCTCCGCAGAAGGTTCTACCTCATCGAAAGGTTTTATCTCATTAAGAAAACGATGGTCAAGCCGGTCAAGAATTCCGTTCGTAATACTTTTTAGATGGGAAAAATCTATTACCATTCCGTCACTTTCAGGAGCTGAAGACCTTGCAGTTACATGGACCCGATAATTGTGTCCGTGAAGGCGTTCACATTTACCCTTGTATTGACGTAAACTGTGAGCTGCGGCAAAACTTGAAATTATCTCAACTTCATACATGCGCTCTTCTCCGAAAAATACAGTTGTTAACAAACAGGATTAGCAAATTACTCAAACATATCGAATGTGTCACGAAAAATGGATAAATAAATTGACAAACAATCAAGGTTAAGTCTATATCGGTTCCACCCCTCCGGAGAGACCGAAAAAATGCCACGGTCCTTTTCGGGAAACCGTTATGAGGAGGCGCCTGAATGAGGGCTTTCCGTGGATTCTTTCTTAACATAGCATATTTTACATTATGTTGTTTAATCCTGGCCAACATTTCCTATGCGGAAAACGGAAACAGCCGTTTTTCGGGCCCTAATTCTACCGGGAGGCGGCCGGAAAATCCAAAAAGCGAAAATTTAAACGACCCTACACATAGGGGTCGTATTGGCGGCCTCACACCTGTCCCATACAAGCCTGAGCCAGCGGCCGGAAAAGAAAGCTCGATTCAGGACCCATCCCGAAAACCTGCTTTCCAAAGTGCTGGCTATCCTGACATTCGCGAGCTTATCAGGAAGGTCAACCGATGTGTCGTATCCATCCGTATGCTTGACTCCGGAGGTTCCTGGTCTTTAAGCAATCTTGGGTTCTCGGGGGATTCCAACAGTAGGGCTACCGGCTATGGTTCAGGTTTTATAATTTCCAGCAACGGTCATATACTCACCAATGAGCACGTTCTGCGACATGGGACACAGATAGAAGTCGAACTCCTCGACGGTTCCAAACGTCTGGCCAAGGTCCTCTTTAAGGACAGTAAGAACGATATAGCGCTAATAAAAATAGACGCAACCAACCTGGAACCCGTTAAAATGGGAAATTCAGACAACGTCGAACTTGGCGAATGGGTTGTAGGCATTGGTAATCCTTATGGAATCGGCCAGTCAATTATGATCGGCATTGTAAGCGCGCAAAAGAGAATGATACCCGGTTCAGGATATCCCCCCCTTATCCAAATTGACGCTGCAATGAATCTCGGTAATTCAGGTGGACCACTGTTCAATCTTAATGGTGAGGTTATCGGGATTAACACTATCTTGCTCTGGAAAAGCCAGGGCATCGGATTTGCCACACCAATTAATATGGCCCGTGATTTTCTTGAAAGAAAAAACTATCCGCCGCTTAAAGCCGCGTCGGCTCCTCCTACAGGGCCCCTTGGGCCTGAATCCGATCACCCAAGGTCGCTACCGGAAAAGTTTAATCCGTTTGACCCTTTGTGGAAACAGGGACAGTGAGGAACAATTTCTAGGTGACAATATGCCGGACAAAAAAGAATCAGAAAAAACCAAAGAACTAAAAAATAAGCTGCTTATGGACAAACCCAGGGTATGGGACAGGCTCACAGTTGAGGAAAAAGCTGACATTTCGCATTATACGCAACTTTATATGCATTTCCTCAATAACGGCAGGACAGAACGCAAAGCGGTAGAAAGTCTCCGAAATCTGGCGTCGAACGACGGGTTCCAGGACATTACGGATGCGGACAGGACTTCAAACCGGATATTTCAGGTTTTACGAGGAAAACTTCTGTTTCTAGCCGTATTGGGACAACGGCCCATGACTGACGGTATAAGGCTCGTCACTTCTCACGTTGACAGCCCCAGGCTGGATATCAAGCCCAGCCCTTTGTATGAGGAAGCCGGCCTAGCCATGTTGAAGACCCACTATTACGGCGGGGTTAAGAAATTTCAGTGGGTAGCCAGATCTCTAGCGATGGTTGGCAAAATGTTCACTCGTGATGGCAATGTCGTCGATGTTGAGATTGGTCTAAAACCAGAAGACCCTATCCTGACCATACCTGACCTGTTGCCTCATCTGTCACGCAAACAGATGGAGCAAAAGGCCAGTGAATTTATACCAGCCGAAAACCTTAATGTGGTTATCGGGTCTTTGCCATACGAGGATGAAGAAACGACCGATCGCGTCAAACTTGCAATACTTGAATTGCTATACAACAAGTACGGAATCACTGAAGAAGATTTCATAGGGGCCGAAATTGAAATGGTTCCAGCCGAACCGGCACGAGACGCGGGGCTTGACCGCAGCCTCGTTGCCGGATACGGTCAGGACGATCGCGTTTGCGCTTTCACGTCCGCCACAGCGCTCATGAAAATTACTGAGCCGATACATACCTGTGTCGCTGTCTTTTACGACAAGGAAGAGATAGGCAGTGAAGGCAACACAAGCGCTAAATCAGTAGCGTTAGACCAGTTCCTCATGGAGTTGATGCAAAAAACCGGAATCAATCCCTCAGTTAAAAACTTACGCAAGGTTTTCGCCGCAGGGAAAGCGCTTTCGGGCGATGTAACGGCAGCGGTTGATCCTACCTATGGTGACGCTTATGAGAAGAAAAACAACTCAAAGATTGGCTTCGGCATAGGAATAACAAAATATACCGGGTCCGGCGGCAAGTACATGGGATCAGACGCCAACGCGGAGTACGCCTCATGGGTTCGGCGGCTCTTCAACGACCAAAAAATCATGTGGCAACCCGCCGGCCTCGGAAAAGTCGATGAAGGCGGGGGCGGCACTGTCGCTAAATACCTGGCTAACTCTGGCATGGACATAATCGATTGTGGCCCTCCAATTTTGGGCATGCATTCACCGCTTGAGGTATGCGCCAAAGATGACATCTGGATGACACACAAAGCTTTCAAAGTGTTTTTTGAAAGTTAGAGGATTTTTATTTATCGATTGACAGGGTCGTCCCTTGCGATACAATGTAACTACGTAATTCTGACAAAAGATTTCTGATTCGTGTCAGTTCGACAACTCGAATTAGTATCACCCCCGTAAATTCAAGCATTCTCTAAAACATTTTAAGAGCTTGGGAGGAAATATGACTTTCATTACGGGAGGGTTGCCTCCTATGGCCAATGAAATCAAGACCATAATGTATAATATTCAACTATTGTCAATGAATCAGTCATTCCTGCACAATCTACCTTCACAGACTTTGGTTAACGGGTTTACGGACACGTTTGAAGATAAACTGGGTGTCGATTTATCTTTATCTACGGCCTATTATGATGAACCTGGCAAATATTTCACCGAGCTTCCTGGACAAATGGGCTTGACCCAGGAGATACAGATTGACCAGACATCCAACATTGAACGCTCTGACTCTAATGGCCTGTCCATTACAAGTGATGGTCTGAGCATGACAAAAACCATCATTTCAAACGGGGACATAAACAGCGGAACCGGCTACGCTACACCAGCTATGGTTTCCAAGCTGTCTCCCGCTCCTGTTGTAATTACAGCTTCAAGTGAATATGCTTCCCCAAACTGCCCGGCATGGCGGGCCTTTGATCAGAACGAAAACCATACCACAAACCCTGAAGAGTGCTGGATCACATCAGCAGCAGGGACTGAAACCGCGCCTCAATGGATAAAAATGGACTTTGGTCCGGACTCCTCCATAATAATCAACAAATATAGCATCCTATCGCGTAACTCCCCAGATCCCGCTTATGTCTCAGCCCCAAGAAATTTTCAATTACTTGGTTCGAGTGATGACATCGTCTGGATCACGCTTGATTCAGTTCAGGGTTTGCCAGAGCTACCGTCGAATACTTGGAGCGATTATCTCACCTTTGAAAACGATGTCACCTATCGATATTACAAACTCCAAATAACGGCCTCATGGGGAACAGGTTTAACCAGCCTGAGTCAACTGAAATTGGTCCAAGCCTCATGTGCGGTCCCGACTTCCCTCGAAGCGGCCATTCTGTTCGGAACTTCAACATCGAGTTGGGTGAATATCAAGAATATCACCCCGAGTTTCGCTACCCCCGGATCGAGTAAAATCTTTTATGCGTTATCGTTCAACCAAGGCGCCCCTTCCGAGAACTGGAAAATCTGGAATGGGTCGGCCTGGAAGAATATTGCGCAACTTGACTCCGGAAACTGGCGGTTTCTCGACAATTCCGGAACTTGGATCAACTCCACCATGAACACCACGATTGACGCTCTCAAACAGGCCCTTGGGTTCGATACAAACCAAATGAACAGCCAAAGTCTGGCCTCAATCAATGAAAACTTCTCCGAGGTTTTTGAGCCGGGCGCGATTTCCATCGCCATCGGGATGAAGGCTGATGAAACTCAGCAAGTCCCATCTATCGGCTATTTTGTGACCGTTCATGACGAAGCCGGGCTCGACCTGGATTTGATCAGCCAGTCTTATAATGCTTCCATTCCGATTAATAAGGCCTATGTTTCGTTTCTAGTTAAAGATATAAGTCCAGGAGCAATGCTTTATATTGGCGTAGGAGACGAGGCCCCTAACTGGATCGAACTAAGCGGGTATTCGAAAGTGGCAAGCGTCTCTACTGGAGTAGAAAATTATTCGACATCAGCGCCCGATCTTGAAAAGCCGGCCGGGCCTTTTCGAATACGGGTAACAGCCCCTGCTGGAACGGGAATGGAGATCCATGGATGGGCAGTGAACTGGGGCGACTAAAAGGAGCTGATTGAATAATGCGTATTAGCGAGGCTGAAGAGTAATATCAGTTCCCTTAACTGAAAATAATATCGGACAGGGAGTTCCTGGACGAAGATCCGGCAGCCCTGCGTGGCTCCAAGTTAAGGAACGCAACCGTTATCGCCACCAGGGTATTTACCCATTGGCACGCGAGTTCATGACAGTGATTTATAAAAGACCCCAAGTCCTCCTTTTGAGAGGACCTGAGGGAGAAATTTAAGTGGTTGGGGGTCAGTACGCTTCATCAGAAGCCAGATCATCTTTGGTTACCTTGTCTCTGAATACGTAGTAACTCCAAATCTGATACGCTATGACTATAGGTACAAAAGTTAGGGCCACTCCCAGCATGATCTTCAGCGTGAGAGGGCTGGACGAAGAATTATAAATTGTTAAACTATATGCTGGGTTGAGGCTGGATGGCAAAAGGTTCGGATATAATCCCACCACTCCGAAAAAAGTGGCTCCAACAATGGTTAGACTTGAGGCGAACCATGCTTTCCAGAAAGCCCTTTGATTAATGAATAGCCTCGTTGCCAAAAGAGCTAGCACTGTAACCACTGGGATAATCAACAGAATTGGGTTGTTCAGGTAGTTCGCGTAAAGGCCCGTCGCAAACCATGTGGCCACAAGAAACACCACAGCCACAATTAGCAAAATCAGCCATATTCCTGAAGCAGCCTTGGCTGCCCTTTTTTCAAGATCGCCCTCAGCCTTGATTGCAAGCCATAACGCCCCATGAACAAGAAAAAGCAGCACAAACAATATTCCACCTAACAGGCCATAAGGATTAAGTAATGTTAACAAATTGCCGTGAAATATCCCCTCCTGATCTATGGGTATTCCCTTGAAAATATTTGCGAAAGCTACCCCTAACAGCAGAGCCGGGACAAAACTTCCCACGAAATGGCAAACATCCCAAAGTTTACGCCAACCTTCGCTCTCCCCCTTGCTCCTGAATTCCAGGGCTACAGCTCGAATTATCAACGCGAACAGCAACAGCAATAACGGGGTATACAGAGCGCTGAACATAACCGCATAAGCAGTCGGGAAAGCAGCGAAAGTAACTCCGCCAGCGGTAATTAGCCACACTTCATTGGCGTCCCAAAAAGGACCCATTGAATTGTAGATGATCCTCTTTTCGTTATCGTTACGGGCTATGAATGGGGCAAGTGTTCCCAGACCAAGATCAAAACCGTCCAGCATAAAATAAACAGCCCAAAGGATACCCCAAAGCAAAAACCAGATTGTTTCCAACATCGCGAATCCTCCCCTTTTCCTAACGATCTAAAGCAGGTATAGGAACAGGCCCTTTGCGGGCGTTTTTGATTAAGAGATAGAAACAGGCGATCCCCAGTAACGAATAAACAATTACAAAAGCGGCCAGGGACAGTCCTACCTGAGCCGCGGCTACAGAAGACGCGGCGTCCGATGTCTTCATCATGCCGTAAACAATCCAGGGCTGCCGACCTACCTCGGTTACTGTCCAGCCTAGAGCGAGGGCGATGTACGGAAGCGGGATGCAATAGATCAGTAATTTTAGGAATCCTGGGCTATTCTCAGGATTTTTTCGTTTTAGCCAAGCAATGACACTAATCAAGGCGAATAGCATTCCCAGAGCGACCATGATCCGGAAAGACCAGAAGGTGATCGCCACCGGTGGTCTTTCTTCCTTTGGCCATTCTTTGAGTCCCCTGTAAACACCCTCCGAGTCCCCGAACGCAACCCAGCTAAGCAGTTTTGGAATGCCCAGAATCTCAACCTTGTTTCGCTCGTTGGCTTCATCAGGGACCACAAACAAATACATTGGAGCGCCTTTGGTTGTTTCCCATACGGACTCCGCAGCGGCGGCCTTGGTCGGCTGGGACTTCATCATCTCTTTGCCGTGAATATCTCCCACAAGGATTTCCGCCAAGGCGAAAATTACCGTGAATGTCGCCGCCATTCTGAACGATCTCTTGAAAAAAGAGAGTTCCTGCTTTCTGATCAGATGGTAAGCGCTCACGCCCATGACAAAGAAGCCCGCCAATATGTAGGCAGCGCTCAAGACATGTAGAAACATCAAAATGGCGTAAGGCTGTGTGACAATAGCCCAGAAATCGGATAGTTCCGCGCGGCCGTTTCTGATCACATACCCCACGGGATGTTGCATCCAGGAGTTGGCTGTCAAAATCCAATACGCGGAAATATTCGACGCTGCGGCGACGATCCATATACATGCGGCGTGAGCTTTGGGGGAAAGCTTGTTCCAACCGAAAATCCATACACCGATGAAAGTAGATTCAAGGAAAAAAGCGACTGTCGCTTCTATCGCGAGGAGGGAGCCGAATATATCCCCAACATATTTGGAATACCGTGACCAGTTTGTCCCAAATTGAAATTCCAATGTAATTCCTGTTACAACACCGATCGCGAAGTTGATAACGAACAACTTACCCCAGAATTTCGCCATTCTTTTGTATTCTTCTAAGCCAGTCCTCACATATTTAGTCTCCATTATGGCTACCAGAATGGAGAGCCCCAATGTAAGCGGCACAAAAAGGAAATGGAAATAGGTCGCAACTGCAAATTGTAGACGTGAAAGAGTCACAGCATCCATTTGATTACCAACCTCCTTTCTAAATTGACACGCTAATTGATTTGAAACCGCGCTATCAGGCTCAGCCTCGACTTTGGCTGTAGCAATTAGGACAAATTCCAGTAAATTCTATGATGTGTGAAACTGACTGGTAACTGGAACGCCTCCGAGCTATCTCCTCGATCTCAGGAATGGTTTCCATGTGGACATCATCTACCCGTCCGCATCGACTACAGCGAATGTGGTAGTGGTTTTCAACAGTTCCATCGAATCTCTTCTGTGTTCCCGCCGAATCCATTTTCAGGATCATTCCTTCTGACGACAGAGTTTCCAGATTTCGGTATACAGTCGAAAGACTAATTCTGGGGAGTCTCTTCCTGACCATTTCGTGGAGCTGATCAGCAGTGGGATGTGACGTCACTTTTCTAAGTTCCTCGATAATGATTTGACGTTGTTTTGTCATTCTATGATTGAGCTGGGTATGCATTTATAGAACCCTTATTACTATTAAGAAGCATTTGCAGTTAAAATAGAAAATTGTTGGAATGCTGTCAAGTATTTTCGAAACGTGTCTAAATTGAGTGTTTACATTTTTCTTTTGTGATATTTTTCATAATCTTAGAGGAAAGGAGGTCGCAATATGTCCATTTTGCTGGATTTCCTCAAGTCTGTCGCTGGCATTTCCGAAACAAAGCCATTGGACCAGAGACTGTGGCGACTAAATGGGAACATGGTCACGGTCAAAATTGACCAGGTACCTGAACTGCAAATGTCGGGGGGCGCTTTTTATCTAACGGGAAACGGCCTGAAAGAACCCATCCTGGTAGTTTCTGACAACGAAGGATCTTTCCATTGTTTCTCAAACCGGTGTACCCACTTCGGGCGCAAACTGGACCCTGTTCCTGGGAAACCAGTCCTTCGTTGTTGTAGTCTTAATCATTCCACTTTTGACTACCAGGGCAATAATATTAAAGGGCCGGCTAAAAAGCCAATTAGGGTTTATCGAACTGAACTGAAGAACAGTGAATTGTTTATTACTATCTGAAGTCTTCGGTGACCCGACTGAAACAATTGTCAAGGCCCCGATTTCCACATATCCATTGAGGGTTTGATGGCCCCATTGGACAGGCCATAATATTCACGAGATATTTGCAATGCGAACCAAACTTGAGATTCACTCCAAATACGCATTGGCGTCATGCCTGATTGTTCTCGGGATCGTGGCCATAGTGTCAATAGGTTGGATTGTTGGCGCGTTTGATCTAACCAGCTTCGGCCCCCACTACATCCCAATGGCGCCATTGACAGCTATCCTATTTTGCTTGCTCAGCCTAACCACAATTACACAAATTATAGGCCCCCGGAGGGCTGTTAACAGGGCGCTGTGTAACGTATTTCTAGTGGTAGTTGGAACTCTTAGTATCCTTGATCTCGTAGATTTCGGGTTGAGTGACCCGTTCGATTTTGAAAGGCTACTACTTCCCAATCCCGAAGCGTTCGAAAAAGTTGTTGTCGGCAGGATTTCTCCTATCACGTCAGCTTGTTTTTTGTTAGCGGTCACTGCTGTTGGGGTTTCAACCTTCTTCAATGGA
>JARLHM010000168.1 GCA_031292235.1 Syntrophaceae bacterium
CAAATTTTGAGAATGATAATTCAATCTACAGAACACACCCAGGTTTCTTTTCTAAGTTGCTTAACTCTTATATTTATCCTGATCTATGGTGGAGCAATTATTCTTGTAGGGATTCGTGATCGTTATCTAATACCCCTGAGCGCCATGGCAATTATCTTTCTTTTTTCTTATTCTGGAGGATTGAAAAATTGCCGTCTTTCTCTAAAAGGCTTGGCCCTGGCGGCAACCCCCTTGATTTTTATGATAATTCTTTCAGTTGGGGGGACTCATGATTTCATGGCATTGAAGCGTTCACAGACACTGGCTCTTGATTATCTGACTAAAAATCTAAAGGTTAATCCCTGCAATCTAGATGGTGGCATGGAATTCAATGGTTACAATTGCTACCATCTGGATAATGAGTCAGCGAAAGGCGTAAGCTGGTGGTGGGTAGACCGAGAAGATTACGTTGTCACTCTGGGAGATCTCAATGGTTTTCAGACGGTGAGAAAATTTCCTTTCCAAAGGTTACTCGGGAAAGATGGGGCAATTTACATTTTGAAACCGCAGATAGCCCAGAGCCAATAAATTGGCTCTATAGATTCATTATTAAAAAACTGGTTACAATCGACTTCAGACTGGTCACTGGGGGCGGCGTGAGATTTGAAAGGCTATCTATTTTGGGTAATAGCCAGCGGCGATATAAGCATTTTGACCAGGGACCCTCATGATGAAGGTCTTCTTTAGTGATGGGTCTGTGGCGCCTGGCTTGGGCCACCAGTATTCAACCCAACCAGAGCCAGGCTTTTCAGCTATTTCTTTGAATTTAATAAAGAATTGATTGCCTTTAGAGTCTTTCAGATTTGTCAGATCCTTACCGACCAGCTTATCTGCGGCGAACGGATGTGCTGACGCAGTTACCTTGTCTAAAGGACCGGCGAAAAGGTACAGATCACCTACAACAAATGGGCCTTTAGGGTCTCCAATCGCCTTTAGAGTAGCGTCCATTCCCTTTTCTTTAGCCATAGCAACCCCTTTTTCCACAAGGGCCTTGGTATCAGACGCTTCGTCAGCGACTGCCAAGCCTACACACGCCAAACCAATAATTAAAGTCATGCACAACGCCAAAATCTTTCTCATGTTTTCCCTCGCTGATTTTTCGTAGCTGTGAGAATTTACCGCCCACCAATGATCAGACACATGTAACATTATTTCTTTAAGGATTTCAAGCGCAACGTGCGATTTCCACCTAATGAATTACATAATCGATGTCTCAGCCTATAGAAAGAGCAATGCTCCTTCTCATCTTAGAGCGAAACTATATAAAACTTACGATTCGGACAGAATTTTAGCTTATCTACTCATAGATCTTCTCATCGATGGCTTCGGCGGCCTCAGAATCAGCCTCATAATCCCTGACGCTGAATTTTTTCTTAATCAACTCCTTGTAATATTCATTGGCTACAATGGCGGACATGACTTCATTTGTGCCGGTCCAAATCGACGCCAGTCTCAAGTCACGGAATGTCCTTTCTATTGGATAAACGTTGGTATAACCGATACCCCCCATCACTTGCATAGCAATGTGGGCCACTCTCTGGCAGGATTCAGTCACAAACTTTTTCGTCTCCGAGACCATCTTCCGGATAAGATTCGGGTCCTGACCGGTATCAACCGCCTTACATGTCGAGTAGACAAGTGACTGGCATACGTCCATATTCATTGATGCTTCAGCGATCTGAAAACTTACGCCTTGGAACTCGTTTATCGTCTTCCCAAAAGCTTTCCTTCGAGTTGAATACCTTGTAGCTATTTCCAGGGCCGGCCTAGCGGCTCCTATTGTCATAGCCGCCGTTCCCAGTCTTTCCGGGACCATCATGGTGTTAAACACGGCGTACGCGTCGTTAAGTCGCCCTACGATATTCTCCTTCGGGACTTTAACCTGTCTGAAAACAATGCGCCCAGCGCCGCCACCGCGACATCCCATTAGGCCATATAGATATTTCACATCAACACCCGGTCCCCTATCAACAACCAGACAGGTTAGCGCTTTGTGGGGCTCAGCATTAGGATCCGTCTTGGCGTAAACAAGAAAATAATCTGCGCCTTCTGCTCCCACAATGAACCTTTTTTGTCCATTTAACAGGAAGTAGTCACCCTTATCTTCGGCGGTTGTTGTTGTCCCAAAGAAGTCGGAACCGCCACGAGGCTCCGTCAAACATTCGGCGGCGAAGATTTCACCTCTTAGTAAGGGTTTTACATATTTTTCTTTCAGATAGTCGGAACCATGCAAAATTATAGCGTCACACACAAGTTCAGCTCCAACGCCGAAAACACAAGCAAATATATATCCAAGGGTCCCAATTTCTTCCATTACCGTCGCCGTAGTGACCCAGTCCATCCCTCGCCCACCCCACTGCTTCGGATATCTAGCCCCGAATAGATTTCGTTTCCCCGCTTCCTTAAGGAATTCCTTCGGAAACTTTATTTTGTCCGAGTCCATATCCAGGATCATTTGACGAGGTACCCATTTGACCAAGTCGCGGGCTTCGTCACGTATTCTCTTTTGCTGTTCTGTCAGTAAAAATTCAAACATGTCATCCTCTCAACTTTTCTAAGGAATCAAAAATCCCTGAGCTTGACTTCTCGATCTATTCATCCCTTTCAAGGTCCCTCAGCGTAAACTTCATCACTTTGCCACTGGCTGTGTGCGGTAATTCCTCAACTATATTGAATTCTCTCGGAATTTTATATCTGGCAAGTTTTCCAGAGAGGGTTTGTTTTAGAATTTCCTGATCAACGGTTTCACCTTTCTTCGGCACAATGAAACACACTACGGTCTCTCCCCAGTCAGGGTGTGGTTTGCCTATCACAGCAGTTTCCATCACCCCAGGCAGTCCGGCAATGGCGTCTTCAACTTCCTTGGAATAAACATTCTCACCACCAGTCACGATCATATCCTTAAGCCTGTCTACGATATACAGATAACCATCAGCGTCCATCCTAACCAGATCTCCTGTTTTATACCATCCTCCCTCGAACGCCGCTTTTGTGGCTTTGGGATCCTTGTAATACCCATGTGTCATGCTATCAGCCTGTAACCATATTTCGCCTATATCTCCGGGCGCGGCATTCTTGCCATCAGTTCTGATAACTTGAAGGTCCGCTCCTGGCAACGCCCTATTCCCAATGGAGCCCGCCTTGGTCACCTGATCTCTGGGAAAGAGAACTGTACCGGTCGGTCCTGCCTCGGTCATACCATAGACCTGGTAGAAGTTGTCAGATTGGTAAGACTTCATAACCATGCGAGCGGTGTCCGCAGCCATAGGGCCGCCTCCATAGATCCAGCATCGCATTGAGGAGAGATCAAACTCCTTGAATTGTGGGACCATTTGTATCGGTAAAATGTATGAAATGGGGGCGCCGAAATACACAGTACATTTCTCAGTCTGGACAGTCTGAAGAAAATGCAAAGGATGATATTCGCGAATCAATACCGTTACTCCTCCAACATACTGAATACCCATGAACCAGTTGTTCAACGGCGATGAATGCCATATCGGCATAGCCATGAGCAAGCGGTCCTGTTCATCGAGTTTCATGGCCATAGCCCCTGTTATCCCTGCCATTACCACTCCATGATGAGTATGTAGACAACCTTTAGGCTTTCCTGTCGTGCCACTAGTGTAAAGTATTTCCGCAATGTCTGACGCCGAAATAGCCACTGGCTGATAGGATGACGCAGGAGGAACAACACTCTCCAATTGTTCAAAACCATCTGCGGGGCTGTCCATACATATTTTGAGAATTGATGCGGGCAATTTTTTGGCCACTTCGACCAAAGACCCATCAAAAAAGAATATCTTCGATTCACTATGGCTAAGAATGTAGTCAGCCTCAGGGGCCGCGAGTTTGTGATTGATAGGCACTACGGATGCCCCGGCTTTGAGGGCGCCGAAAAAGGTGAAGACAAAAGAGGGGGTGTTTTGGCTCATTATTGCGACCTTGTCGCCCTTTCCCATACCTTTCATTTGCAAAAGCGCGGCTACTCTTTCAGCCTGATTTCTGGTTTCCAGATAGGACCAACTACGGTCACCGGCTTTCAAGCAATCCCGAGAACCAAATTTTCTCGAATTAATGTCCAGAATTTGTGTGATATTCACGCGCCGTCATCCTTCCTTATCGCAGAGTTGTTCTATCGTATGCGTTTGGACTAAAAAAGTGTCA
>JARLHM010000001.1 GCA_031292235.1 Syntrophaceae bacterium
ACCTGGTGGACCTGAAGTTCATGAACGAGGTTCTTCAATTCTTCGGAGGATAATGTAGGAGTATCAGAAAGAGCCGCCAGTTTTTCGCTTACTATGGCTTCGGCCCGTCTTCTCATCTCATCTGCAGAAGTATTTTTATTATCCATGACGTCCTCACGGTGATCACTCGTCCGGGGCCTGCGTTATTTGCTCCCGTCTTTGTAAACATTCTCAAACGAGACGAGAATCATCTCCTTTTCCTCATTGACATCTGGTACCTGTCGGGCATTTAGAATAAGTTTTCGTGTGCCTGTTTTTCCGAAGTCATGCTCGACAGTGAAGTCATCAATTGCTTTCTTTTCAGGTAGAATTTTCTCGAACAGGGTCCTGAGTTCCGGAATGTCCCATGCCTTATTATCAAGCTCAAACAGCGACCAGCCCTCTGTCGCCTCTTTTGTGGTCGTGAATTCCCGATAAAAAGAGAGATTAGCGGAGACTACCTTCAAGTTATTGTCCAGCGCCATCAAGGGAGCACGTACTGTGTCTATAACGCTTTCTGCAAATGCCTGGGCGGCCAGGGCCCGGTATTCGATAGCCTTGAGTCTAGTGACATTATTGAAAGTCACCACTACGCCGTCGATTACGTTATCGGAGGTTCTGTACGGCCCAATACGAATTGTGTACCATTTATCATCCCTTGTCTGGATTTCCATTTGCTTGGGAACAAGGGTCCGTAGAACTTCTGTCGCGTCTTCAAACAATCCATCGTAATGCGTCTTTGAGACGACATGGCTAACAGGGCGGCCTACATCTGTCTTTATGAGATTCATGAATTCAATCATGGCGGGCGTAAAACGGCGAATATTGAGATTGCTGTCCAAATAGAGCGTTCCAATTCCGGTGGAGGCTAGCAGATTCTGCATGTCATTGACCTCTCTGGTAGACTCGCCTATCTTTTGTTCAAGTTCCGAATTAACAGTGATCAGCTCTTCGTTTACGGATTGCAACTCTTCTTTAGAGGTCAACAGCTCCTCGTTGGTGGATTGCAGTTCCTCATTGGATGACTGGAATTCTTCGGTGAGAGATCTGAGTTCCTCGCTGTAAGCGTCCTTTTCTGAAAGGACGTTCTGTAGATATTCCTTTGTGGACCTAAGCTCCTGCTCCAATTCTGGGATACATGGAGACTCATTGTCCTGAATTGAGGCTGATTTTCTCTTCCTTCTTCTCGTGGTTTCGTCAATTGGAACGTCTTCAAAAACCACCATGAGCAATCTTTTCATGGCAGCGTCTTTTAATAAGGGTCTCACTATCAAATTAATTACTTGCTCGTCGCCGTTTGTCTTTACACGCAGTCTTTCCTGGCGGACTTCCTTGTCTTCGGTAACCGCTTTTTTTATAGCGCTCGCAAGCTCGAACCGCAGGCCCTCTCTTGCCATCGCCAGCAGGTTCAGGTTCGCCTCGCCGGGTCCAACTTCAAGGTACTTGCCGGAGCGGCCGTGAACATAAAGGATGGCGCCTTTTTCACTGATTATGATGGCGCAGGGGCTGAAGCTCTCCAACAGGATCCTTTCAATTAGTTCCCGGAAACCGTGCTTCCTGATCATCTTCATAGGCTCCTGTCCTCGTGAGGTTATAAGATTGTCGGCCACTAGCTGGTCTGAAGCGGACAGCAACAAAGTCTTGGTCGGGCCATCCGAATCCAGGCGTTTGTAAAGTCTCCATTTTCTGTCCACAATTGAAAAATCCGTGGACTGGTCACCTACGGTTTCCGCAGTGCCGAGAAAAAGGAGGCCTCGTCGAGCCAGGGCGTAATGAAACACAGCAATGACCTTTTTCTGCGTGTCAGGGGTCAGGTATATGAGTAGATTCCGGCAACTGACAAGATCAACCTTGGAGAATGGCGGGTCACTTACCACATTGTGAACAGCGAATACGATAATGTCTCTCGTGTCTTGTCTGACCCGGTATGATCCGTCCTCCTGGATGAAATAGCGATTAAGTATTTTAAGGGGCACGTCCCCCGCGATACTTTTTGGATACAAGCCGAGACGAGCTATGCCGATAGCCGTTTCATCCAGGTCGGTGCCGAAAATCTGCACCTGGAGGCTGATTTTAAGTTTGGCCAGACATTCCTGGCAAAGCATGGCAAGGGAAAACGCCTCTTCGCCTGAGGAGCAGCCAGGGACCCAAATTCTCAGAGGAGTGTTCGGGTCCTTCTTTTTGCATAATTCCACGATAGCCTTATCTCTCACTGCGTCGAAAGCTTCGGGGTCGCGGAAGAAGCTCGTGACTCCTATCAATAAGTCCTTCTGAAGGTTTTTCGCCTCAGTCGGATATTGTTGCATGTAACGGAGATAGTCCGACGCATCGCCAATTTTATTTATCGCCATGCGTCTCTCAACACGGCGCATAACCATGCTGGGCTTGTAAACGGAAAAATCCTGCCCAGTTTGAGAGCGAACGAGAAGAAACACCTTTTGAAGCTTATCAATCTCAGTGGCTAAGGGTTTTGCCGAAATTAGCGGTAATTTTCCCAATGAAAATTGGAGATAGGAAACAAGCTCTTTGGGCATATCCTCCGGCGCCAGCACATAATCCGCCAGATTTGTCGCGATGGCGCTCTTGGGCATTCCGTCATATTTCGACGATTCAGGGGCCTGCACCATACCCATGCCACCCTCGCCCTTGATCGCGCGTAACCCCATAGCCCCTTCGCTCCCGCTCCCTGAAAGGACTATGCAAATGGCTTTGTCTTTTCGGTCTTGAGCCAGGGACCTGAAAAAGAAATCAATCGGTGTTTTCATGCCGGGAGGAGCTGGAGTTTCAATCAAGTTAAGTTTGTCATGCAGTATCGCCACATACTTGTTTGGGGGGATTACGAACACGGTGTTCGGTTTAACATTTATGCCGTCCTGAATTTCAACGACATTCATGGTGGTGTACCGCTGGACAAGTTCGGTGAGCATGCTCTTGTGGGTTGGGTCCAGGTGCTGAACTAGAACAAAGGCGCAACCACTATCCACGGGCATTGCGGTGAAAAACTTGTCAAAGGCTTCCAGCCCACCGGCTGAGGCCCCTATGCCAACTATCGGAATATCTTTCTGACCATTGCTATTGGGATCGCTGATCTCCTGGATTTCGTCCATAGGATCTTTTTCCTCAATGGCACCGTCCGGGCTGACAACTTTAGGTTCAGATACTTTAAGAAGAGTTTTCCCGGCCTCTTTGGTTGAGGCTTCCTTCTTTTTTCCCATTGCGCGTTCTCCTAAACGAAGATCAATCCCTGTCCAGGATATCTCGAACCGTCGTTATCCGATATTACAATTCGCGCCCCAGTAAAATTACCCTGTCGATCCTGTGCCGCCATGCCTTCCACTTGAACATGTATTTGGGAGCCATCAGATTGGCTTCCAGGATAAACCCTTTGCCGTCCACCGTAATGTAACTAATTGGCGCAAAGTCATATAGGTTTTGGTACCGATTTAGCGATTCTCCAAGTTCTCGCTGGATCCTAAGCAGTTCTTCGTTCTGCATTTTCAGTTCTATCTGATGGACATGGAGTTCGTGAACCAGCTCTTGGGTTTCTACGGTGGATAGTCCTGATATGTCAGAATGATTTACGGATGTTTCCGGTAAAGTGGCTTCCGCGCGCGATCGCAGGCCGGCCAATTCATCGACAGGCGGTTTCTGGGTCTTGTCTTGCACAAAGTGTTCCCTCCTGCGATGTTCAGAAGGTAAGAAAACGTAATGTTCTATTATATCAAATATTTCTTAAATATAAACCAAAAAAAGGAGAAATCTTCATTAAGTTCCTGCAAAATATAGTTTGAGACTTGGTTTTTACAGAAAAACTTGATGTCAAAGACGCTCACAGGTAGTAGATGTTCTGTAAACGAACGTTATCATCCATCATGGGTTTGACAAGAGATTCCGCTAGGGTCAGTTCGCTCGTCACAGCCACTAGCTTTCCTTCATCGATCGCAGCAAACAGGGAGGCCAAGGAAGAAACATATTCAGGATACCCTTCCATAGCATAAATGATGATGTTGGTGTCGAGATAGATCCTCTCCCCTTTG
>JARLHM010000020.1 GCA_031292235.1 Syntrophaceae bacterium
CAGAAGTCATACTTGAAAGTATCCAGGATTTGGAGCCTGATGCGGCAAAACGCAATATCCACATCACATTCCACAAATTGGAATCAAAATACGGTAAATCAAAATTTGATCCCAGGTTAATAAAAATTGCTCTTAACAACCTTTTGGGCAACGCTATAGAGTTTTCATCTGACGGGTCGGTCGTTGAAGTTTTCCTTCATGAAAGTGAACACGAGACAATAGTCGGGGTAAAAGATTATGGCGTAGGAATCCAGGATTCGGATCGTGAATTCGTTTTCGACCCTTTTTTCTCAACAAAAGTCCACGGTTCCGGTATGGGGCTAGTCGTCACAGAGAAGATCATCCATGAACATGGGGGTAGAATACAATTTGACTCGATCCCCGGTAAGGGCTCTATATTTAGGATGTGCCTACCCAATGGTGATCATTGCGATGACAATCGACTCTTTGAGTTGTGGACAAAATAGAATGGATCCGCTCAAGTTCATTTAAAAGCATTGATCCAGCCTTTGTCCGGGCTATTTTATATTGCGCCATAAGACTTGCCGGCTGACTATTTAAGAATCTGTCTAAAAGTGATAAGAAACTCTAATGTATTTGTGACTTCACTAAAGGGATAGTGTGGTTGTTTTCAATGAGACCGTACCCGGTAATGATGAATCTTGAAAATAAACGCGTGGTAGTCATTGGTGGGGGAAGAGTGGCTTTGCGCAAGACCGTTAGTCTTTTGGAAAGCGGCGCAAAGGTGGCGGTAATATCCCCGAAACTTGTATTGGAAATGGTTCAGCTAAAAGATGAATCCAAGGTTGATTGGGTGGAATCGCCCTTTAACGATGAAGCATTGGATCAGTTTCCGGATGCGGTTTTGATTTTCGGAACCACTGACAACCGTGAAACGAACGTCAAAATATACGAGGCCGCTAACAAAAGGAAGGTCCCATGCAATATCGCTGATGTTCCAGACCTTTGTTCATTTATTGTTCCTGCGGTAATTTCTCAAGGAGATCTGATTATCTCGGTGAGCACTGGAGGATCATCTCCTGCGCTTGCAAGACGTATCAGAGAGGAACTTGAAAAACAGTTTGGGCCTGAATACGGTAGAATGACGAGGCTAATGGGAGAACTTAGGAAACATGTCCTGAACGTTGGGACCGATTCCGACGAGAATCGCAAACTCTTTTCAGAATTGGTGGATTCAGAACTTCTAGACGCGCTGCGGGAGAGTGACACCAAAAGGGCCCTGGAAATTCTAAAAGAGATATTGCCGAAGGATATCGACATTGATGGAGCAATAGCGGAAAATAGGCTATGAACATCACTTTCAGGACTTACAAGTGCATCTAATCTTTTTTAAAGTAGCGGCAATTTTTTATCTGCTTGCGTCAATCGTATATGTGACGTTTCTCCTGCGGTCGGAAAGCTCCAAATGTTTGTCTGGTTTCGGGTTTATTTTGGCTGGCCTGGTAGCGCATACAATTTCGATTGTCCACCTTTTCATAGCCGAGGGATTTTTCGCTATGGCGACTGGCTTTGACGCGTTGTCACTTTTCGCCTGGCTGGTCGTGGCAATACATACAACTATCCAGTTTCGGGATCCCAATCCCGTCCTTGGCTCAATGGCCGCCCCAATAGCCACGGTACTGATGTTGGTCGCTTCTACGCTTTCTTACCAGATCACCCAACCGATTGTGCCTGTCCTTAAAAGCTGGTGGTTGCCAATCCATGTGTCTTTTGCCCTCGCAGGTAACGCTGTTTTTACAATCATGGCAATGGCCGGCGCCATGTACATTTTTCAGGAACGCCTCATAAAAAGAAAGAAAATAGGAAGGTTCCACAGAATACTGCCATCATTGGAGACCCTAGACACATTGAACCGTCGGGCCCTCCCAATAGGCTTCTTCTTCCTTACTCTAGGAATTATTTCCGGAGCGCTTTGGGCCAGTAGCGCATGGGGTTCCTATTGGAACTGGGACCCAAAAGAAACGTGGAGCCTAATCACCTGGTTTGCCTATGCCGCGATGGTTCATCAGAGATTGGCCCTTGGTTGGCGCGGCAAGAAAGCAGCTATGCTCGCTTTAGCCGGGTTTGCGCTCGTCATGTTCACATTTATTGGAGTCAGTTTGTTATTTGTCGGCCATCATTCCTTTGTTAGCTTAGCCCTCCGGATGGTCCCAGCATGATCCGCCCGACTCATGATTTTCTAGTCCTGGGAATAAATCACAACACCGCCCCTGTGTTAATTCGTGAGAAAGTGTCTTTCCCTGGGAATCATGATGGGGCTATTACCAGATTTCTGACTCAAACCGGAGGTCTGCTGGAGTGTATAGTCCTTTCAACCTGTAACAGGTCGGAAATCATCGCTGTTACTAAAGACCCCGATTCTTCCGCTGAGAATCTTATCCGTCTGGTTTCTGAAATTCATGGATTGAACCAGGATCGAATAAGATCTTATTTTTATATTAAAAAGGGCCCGGAAGCTGTAAGACACCTGTTTCGTGTGACGTCGAGTCTGGACTCAATGGTTCTGGGAGAACCTCAAATTGTAGGGCAGGTAAAAGAAGCATTCAGACGTGATGCGACGGCGAATACAACCGGACCACTTTTAAACAGGCTGATGCATAGGGCCTTTTTCACGGCCAAGAGAGTGCGCACCGAAACAGGCGTGGCCCTTTCCGCCGTGTCTATCGCGTATGTCGCTGTGGAACTTGCAAAAAAGATTTTGGGAGATCTCGAACAGCGGCAGGCGTTGCTGGTAGGGGCGGGAGAAATGGCTGAACTCACGGCGCGATACCTAGCGAACGTTGTCAAAAAGCCAATTAGGATAATCAATAGAACTTTTGAGAACGCTTGTATGTTGGCTTCGCAATTCGAAGGATCAGCGGATTCAATAGAAAAGCTTGATGATGCTCTGGCGATGGCAGATATGGTCATAAGCTCCACTGGAAGCTGTGACCCAATAATTCGATTCCAGCAAATGAAAGCGGTGATGCGTCGCAGACGACACAAGCCGATCTTTATGATAGATATCGCAATACCCAGGGATATTGAACCCGAAGTTAATGATTTGGACGGGGTTTACCTGTACAACATAGATGATTTACAGTCTGTTGTGGAAGAAAATATCGGAGAACGCCGCCTGGAGGCTGAAAAGGCGGGTGGCATAGTAGATCAGGAAGTGAACAAGTTCATCAACTGGACCAGATCTCTTGAATGGGCCCCAACAATAGTCGCGTTAAAAGAAAAGTTTGAAGAGATAAGAACTAACGAGATGAGTAAAATGAACGGGAAACTTGGGTCCCTAAACGAAGCTGAAAAGGACGCCATCGAGATACTTACCAAGGCCATAATCAACAAAATCGCTCATGGTCCCATCTCTTTTATGAAGCAGTCAATAAAGACCAAGAAAATCAATCAGCACGTCGATTTTGTTCAAAGAGTTTTCGGACTGGATGAATTTGTTTCAGATACCGAACCGGAGGACGCAAAGACTTCAGAATATGAAATTGATCATAGGAACTAGAGGAAGCGCTCTGGCCATGTGGCAGGCCCGTCACGTGGCCGGTTTGCTGATGAAAATTGATTCCGGGATAGACGTTGAATTGAAAATCATCAAGACTCAGGGTGACAAGATTCTGGACGCGCCCCTAGCCAAAATTGGCGGAAAAGGGCTCTTTACAAAAGAAATTGAGGATGCCCTGCTCGACCGGACTATTGATCTTGCAGTGCATTCGATGAAAGATGTTCCGACGGAAATGCCTAAAGACTTGAGATTAGGCGCTATTTTGAAGCGGGAAGATCCCAGGGATGTTTTTATCTCTCACGACGACAGATCGATTCACGAACTCACCGATGGAGAGAAGATCGGCACTTCAAGTCTGAGAAGAAGAGCATTCCTGCTACACAAATTCCCTGGGATTGAAGTTGTGTCCATCCGGGGAAACGTAGACACTCGTGTAAGGAAAATCGAAACAGAGAATCTGGCGGGGGCACTGTTGGCCGCCGCCGGAATAATCAGGATGGGTCTTGCCGGAAGGATCAAACACTTCATGAGTGTCGATGACATGATACCCGCCATTGGGCAAGGGGCGATAGGAGTTCAAATACGCAACAATGACAGAGGCTTGGCTGATCTGGTGGCAGGTTTGGATGATTCGGAAACCAGACAGTGTGTAATGGTCGAAAGGGCTTTTCTCATGAGGCTGGGCGGGGGGTGCCAGGTCCCGATGGCCGCTTATTGTGAACCATATGATGGAGGGGTCAGGCTTGAGGTGGCCATTACACATCCTGATGGGAGCCCCATTTTTAGGGATTCGTACACTGGCCCCCTCACGGATAATTCACTTGGAGTCATGATGGCCGATAGGCTTATTGATAGGGGAGCTGACCATGTTCTCAAATCAGTCTTGTCATCTGATTGGAAGCTTGTTCCCGTTGGGAATATAATGTGAGATGTGGGGCCAAGATCACCCATAATTTAGATGAATTGTTGTTCATGGTCCACAGCGCATGTCACGTCAAGATACGTAGATTTTCGCCGTCTTCACCTAAATAGAGGTAAAAAGAGACAATATGTCATACACGGATGACGAACAAACAATGGGAATAGTTTACCTTGTCGGTTCAGGTCCTGGGGACCCGGGCCTGCTTACGTTGAAAGCCGCTCAAAAAATTGCTGAGGCTGATGTTATCGTTTACGACTATTTAGCCGGACACAACTTTGTTCATAAAGCCAAGCCGGACGCCGAGCTGATCTATGTCGGTAAAAGCGGAAAACAGCACACGGTCGAACAAAATGATATCAATCAGATACTGGTAACAAAGGCCCGGGAAGGCAAGACTGTTGTCAGGCTGAAAGGTGGAGATCCCTATGTGTTCGGTAGAGGTGGCGAAGAAGCGGAAGAGTTGGCCGTTGCCGGTATTCCTTTCGAAGTGGTCCCTGGAATAACTTCCGCGATAGCTGCCCCAGCGTACGCTGGAATCCCAGTTACTCATAGAGATCACGCCTCTTCAGTTACTTTTGTCACAGGTCATGAAGACCCCTCAAAAGAGGAATCAGCGATCGACTGGTCTGTCCTTGGTAGGAATACCGGGACCCTCGTTTTTTTAATGGGCGTCAAGAATATCGAGTTTATATCAAGGGAACTGATTTCCAACGGCATGGCCCCCACCACGCCGACCGCTCTTGTTAGATGGGGCACTACTCCTAGCCAGATCACCGCCAAGTCTGATTTGGCGAACATCGCCGGGGAATGTCGGCGAAGAGGCATGTCGGCCCCCGCTGTGCTCATCGTTGGGTCGGTAGTCAGTCTTAGGGACACTCTTTCATGGTACGAGAACAAGCCCTTGTTCGGAAAGAGAATCGTCGTAACGAGGTCTAGGGAACAGTCCCGAAAAATGGCCGAAAAGATTTCGGCTAATGGCGGGGAGCCAATCCTGTTTCCTACAATAGAGATTGCTGCTCCAAGTAATTACGGGCCCTTAGATGACGCTATCTCGAGAGCGTCTGAATTTGATTGGATCCTATTTACCTCCGAGAATGGAGTTGAACGTTTTTTTAAACGTTTCTTTAATCTTGGCAAGGATATTAGAGAACTAGCGGGACCAAGGTTTGGCGCAATTGGACCTGTAACCGCCAATGCTATTAGCTCCAGGGGCATAAAAGTTGATATGCTTGCGAAGGAATTTGTAGCTGAGGGTCTTCTTGAAGTCTTTGAGGGAGAGGACTTAACTGGAAGGCGTTTTTTGATACCCAGGGCCGAAAAAGCTCGCGATGTTCTTCCTGATGGCCTTGAGAAAAAAGGCGCTTTGGTAGAAGTTACGCCCGTATACCAAACCCTGCGTCCCTCCAGAGCGGGCGTCGAAACCATTGAGAAATCATTTCTTGATAAATCGATTGACGCTGTAACATTTACGTCTTCGTCTACAGTGAACCATTTCATGGAAATGTTCGAAGGCGCCGACATCAAGGAATTGCTTCAAGGAACGCTTATAGCGTCTATTGGTCCAATTACATCAAACACGCTTACCCATCATGGTCTAAGGGCTTCGATAGAAGCTCGGGAATATACGATCGATGGATTGATAAAGGCGCTAATGAATTACTACGGGAATGCCAAAAAGCCTTTATGAGAATGGGTCGGTTAGGCGTTCGAGCCCGGGTGGAAATGGCCGCAAACCGTCATTTATCCGTAGGGAGTTTCCAGAAACCGGAAATCCGGCTGATTGACACCCCTATTACCCTGTGATAGATCATCTTTTGATTTTTGGCCCTAATTGTTGAAACGAGGCTGGGGTTCACCCGCCTCTTGGGTAATAAGCATTAGGAAAAATCCTCAAATATTGAAACAGTTGTTCTTGTATAGTTGACTACTAGAACTATGAACTGTCAAACCATCAGATCGTCAATTTCTAATACCGGCGATTACTAAAGGGGTTAGGATTTCAAAATGTTTTCTTCACTAGCTCGAAAGCTTTTCGGCAGTAAAAACGATAGAGAATTAAAACGTATTGATCCGATAGTCGCGGCGATCAATGAACTCGAACCAAAGATGAAAGCCCTTGGCGACGAGGAATTCCCGATCAGGACAAATGAATTTAAGGAACGGCTCAAATCCGGGCAAGAGACCGTGGATGATCTCGCTCCCGAGGCTTTTGCCCTTGTTCGAGAAGCCTCCATAAGATCATTGGGCATGCGGCATTTTGATGTCCAGTTAATTGGCGGTCTGGTTTTGCATCAGGGCAAAATCGCCGAAATGAAGACAGGTGAGGGCAAGACCTTGGCCGCGACTTTGGCCGTGTATCTGAATTCACTCACGGGTAAAGGTGTCCACGTTGTTACTGTAAATGATTATCTTGCCAAACGTGATGCCGAATGGATGGGCGAGATCTACAAATTTCTCGGGTTGTCCGTGGGGGTGATTGTTCATGATCTCAGCGATGAAGAGAGACGCCACGCCTACAATTGTGATGTTGCTTACGGCACTAACAACGAGTTTGGTTTTGATTATCTTAGGGATAACATGAAATTCGCATTGGAGGACTACGTTCAACGGGACCTTCATTATGCGATAGTCGACGAAGTTGACAGTATTTTGATAGATGAGGCTAGAACCCCATTAATAATATCGGGGCCAACCCATGAGAGCACTGATAGATATTACAAGATTAATAGGGTAATCCCGGGATTGCAAAAAGATATTCATTACACACTTGATGAAAAGGCCCGAAGTGTTGTTCTGACTGAAGAAGGTACTGCCAGAGTCGAACGCTCCCTCGGAGTCGGCAATCTTTATGACCCGGCGCAGATGGAAACGCTGCATCATGTTAACCAGGGACTCAAAGCTCACACACTTTTCAAGAAAGACGTCGATTACATCGTAAAGGATGGACAGGTCATAATTGTCGACGAATTCACTGGAAGGCTCATGCCCGGTCGTCGTTATTCCGACGGGTTGCATCAGGCTTTAGAGGCCAAAGAGAGTGTGAAAATAGAAAATGAAAATCAAACTCTTGCAACGATAACCTTCCAGAATTACTTCCGTATGTATGACAAACTAGCTGGGATGACCGGAACGGCCGACACGGAAGCCGCCGAATTTCACAAAATATATAAGCTTGAAGTTGTAATCATTCCGACGAATCTTCCCATGATAAGAAACGATTTTACCGACCTGATTTACAAGACCGAAGAGGAGAAATTCTCGGCTACCATAAATGAGATCCGGGAGTTGTATGAAAAAGGACAGCCCGTGTTGGTCGGCACTATCTCGATTGAGAAATCAGAGTATCTTTCCAAGCGTCTGAAAAAACTGGGTATTACTCATAACATCTTAAACGCCAAGAACCACGCCCTTGAAGCCGAGATATTGGCTCAGGCCGGGCGTTTCAAGGGTGTCACAATTTCAACGAACATGGCCGGTCGAGGAACCGACATAATACTAGGCGGAAACCCCACCTTCCTTGCCCGCTCAAAGGGCAGGAAAGGCGAAGATTCCGAAGAATTCAATCAATTACTTGGAGAGTTCAAGGGGAAGTGCGAACAGGAGAAAACCAAGGTAATTGAGGCGGGAGGATTGCACATCCTGGGAACTGAGCGTCACGAGTCCCGACGGATCGACAATCAGTTGCGAGGTAGGTCCGGTCGCCAGGGTGACCCAGGATCCAGCCGTTTTTATGTGAGCCTCGAAGATGATCTCATGCGGATTTTCGGCGGGGATCGTGTAAAGATGATTATGGAGCGGGTAGGTATGCAGGATGGCGAGCCCATCGAGCATAAGTACACATCGAAGGCCATTGAAAACGCCCAAAAGAAGGTCGAAGCCCACAACTTTGAAATTCGTAAACATCTCATCGAGTTCGACGATGTAATGAACAAACAGAGAGAGGTTGTTTACTCACAACGTAAATTCATCCTCTCCGGGTCTGATCTGAAGCTCACGGTCTTTGAAATGATTGAGGACCTTGGCGATGATATTGTAAGACGTTTCGCCAACGAGAAGACCCATTTCGAAGACTGGGACATAACAGCACTTACTGACGCCTTGTACGCTCAGTTTGGAATCAAGTTTGAATTGGAACGACTTCCAGAGACGGAGCAGACAGAAGTTGGAATAGTTGATCATGTTGTCGAGATGGTCAAGGCCCAGTACGAGGAGAAAGAAAAGGAAATTACCTCACCGATCATGCGTGAACTGGAAAAGTTCATGATGCTGCAGGCAGTTGATTCTCAATGGAAAGATCACCTTCTGAGCATGGATCACCTGAAAGAAGGTATTGGCCTGAGAGGCTATGGTCAGAGGGATCCGCTTAAGGAGTACCAGAAAGAAGGATATGAACTCTTCCTGGATATGAGTTCGAGAATAAAAGAAGAATCAGTCCGCAACCTGTTGCTAGTTAAATTGGCAATGCAGAATGAATTGGAAGAGTTGAACGAGTCCAGGGAGAGGGAATTACAGGCCGTTCATTCAAATCTTACAGGTCCTGAGTCCGGGGTCGGGCCGACCCAAAGGACTACGGAGAAAATAGGCCGCAATGCTCCATGCCCTTGTGGTTCGGGGAAAAAATATAAAAAATGCTGCGGGAAAGCGGCCTGATCATACATGGACCATCTTACGCCACAAGTCCCTTGTAAATTGAATAATTCGGAGAAATATGATGCTCTCTTTTCAACGTGACCACTTTGTCAATTCGGAAGATCTTGTATTTCCATATTGTGACGACATTAGCGGGACTTTACGTGGATATCGAATATTTACCGCTTGTGGGACTGTAAACGGTAGGATTTTCAGGCTCGAAGATCACTTGAACCGTCTATATGACTCAGCGGCCCAAATTTATATGCAACCGCCGTGCTCTAGGGTGGAACTTACTCAAATACTCTTGGACCTTGTGGAACGCAATCAACGGGAAAGCTCTGAAAATCAGATAATTGACATCATTTTCAGCGGTGGGCTTCAAGGCGAGACCATGAAACAGTCTGGTACGGGGGCCCATCTGTATATCGTAGCGCAACCAATGGTAACTCCGCCAAAGGAGTTTTATGACAACGGGGTCACTCTGGCGACATTTTCCCATCAACGGATGTTGCCGGGTGTCAAACTGCTTAATTACATCGGAGCTGTCATTGCCCATCAAACTGTTGTCCCGAAGTATAACGCCTATGACACCTTGTTTATCTGCCCTCAGGACAACAAATCCATACTTGAAGGTTCCACTTTTAGTGTTTTCTTTGTTCTAAGAGGCGCCGAGATTGTTACTCCGCCTATGGATGGAAGGATCCTGGACAGTGTAACACGACGCGTAATACTGGAATTACTGAACCTCAGCAAGGAAATTACCATAACCGAAAAGCCGGTTACTCTGGATCAATTTCCGGATTTTGAAGAAGCGTTCCTAGCCTCTACAACCCGTAACGTTCTGCCCATGGTCAAGCTCAATGACAGAGTTATTGGATCAGGCAGACCTGGGCCTGTGACGAAAAAGGTGATGAATATTCTGGATGAATATGTCCGCTCCTATTGAGCCTCGGGCGTGAGTCGCTTTTAAGTTCCTTATTGTGAACAGGACAATCATCTAATCTCTTTCCCTGCGAGCTAATAAATGAACATAAATAAAGAGTTACCATAAGAAACCCTCTTATTGTCTTCCTGCAGAATTTCGCTTGACAGAAGTCACTGCGTCGCAATATCTTATATCTGTAATTGTAAATATTTTGTGTCTAGAAAACGCTGGTTATTCCTCCAAGGACGAATGACCAATATTACAGAGTCGGAATCAGGAGGTATTTACGTGAGCGTGCCGGACAAAATACTAACGTGGCAAATGGTCAAGGGGCCGACTTACGACGTCGATGCTCGCAAAGTCACTGCTCCGGGAGAATTGAAGAAAACCGAAATCCCCGTTCCGGAACTTTCAGCCGGTGAAGTTCTGGTGAAGATTGCTGGGTGTGGGGTTTGCCACACTGATATGTCCTATTTCTACGATGGTGTACCGACCGTCACAAAGCCGCCTTTGACGCTTGGCCATGAAATTTCGGGAACTGTTGTGGCCTCGGGCCCAGGGGCAGAATCCTGGGTCGGCAAAAACGTAATAGTGCCTGCGGTAATGCCATGCAATTCCTGTGACATTTGCTCGAAAGAGCGGGGGAATCGTTGCCTGGCCCAAAAGATGCCTGGAAACTCCCTCGGTATTTATGGCGGTTTTTCAAGCCATATTCCTGTTCCGGCTGGTGATCTGTGCGTGATAGATGATTTAAAAGGCAGGCCGCTAGAGAATTATGCGGTGATTGCCGATGCGGCTACGACCCCTTATCAGGCGGTGATTCGGGCGGAATTGAAAGCTGGAGACCCTGTGTTGATTACCGGAGTCACCGGCGGTGTAGGTGTGTACATGGCGCAAGTCGCTAAAGCTATGGGCGCCAGCCCGATTGTCGGAATGGCCCGTAGTGAAGAAAAGCTCAAAAGAGCGCTATCTCTAGGTGTAGACCATGTAATAGACACCAAAGGCAAGGATTTCAAGGCCATTCAGGAAGAATTCAAAGCCATAGCCAAGCAGTGCAAGGTCAGACACAACGTGGGATGGAAAATCTTTGAGTGTACTGGGGTAGGGGCTGCTCAAGACATAGCCTTGGGCCTTCTCGGTTTCATAGGAAAACTCATCATAGTGGGTTTCGGGATG
>JARLHM010000169.1 GCA_031292235.1 Syntrophaceae bacterium
CGATGGTCCTAAATGGCTTGGTTGGAGGCAACCCCCTATCCCGCTGATTCACGCTGTAGATTTTTATCATGAGCTGATCACAACAGGCAGGATAAAAATAGCCAAAAAATTCAAGACCCCGGTCACAGTTCAGGAGCCGTGCAATATCGTAAGAGGCCGAGGCTTAGGACAGAAGCTAAGGGAAATAATCGCCGCCACGTGTGAAGACTTTAGGCCACCGGAACCCGATTTTGAGCATAATTATTGTTGTGGCGCCGGTGGTGGTACCATCAATTGTGGACCACCGTGGAAAACATCTCGAGTCAAGGGTAACCGAGTAAAGGCTGAACAGTTGGCCAACACTAAAGCCAAAATAATCATCACACCGTGCCACAATTGCCACAGTGGCATTGAAGACATCATCAGTGGTTACAAGCTGGGCATGCACGTAAAATTCTTCAGCGAGATCCTTATGGAAGTAATGGAGATCCCAGACGAAATGAGAGCTTAACCGGTGAATGCTTTCAATTCACAAAATGCCCCGAAAAAGAGGGAGTGGATACATGAGTAGGATAAACCTGAAAATAGCCTTAGTTATGCTCGCTCTTGGAGCCTCGATCTTTATCGGAGGGACAAGAATTATCCACTCCAAATCTCCGGAAATCGTCGGCCCTAAGCAGGCTTTGAGCACGCCTATAATCATAGCCCACAAGGGCAAGGCCCCTAAACTGGATCGTGCCCCCGTAATCTTTGACCACGACACGCATACCAAGGTCCTTCTTAAAGACAATCCACAGAATTGCGCTTTGTGCCACACAGTAAAAGAAAAAGACCCGTCTTTTGGGAATTCCGAAGTCCGAGTGTTCAAGTTCCCGAAGAAGGCTGTCGACATGAATGACAAGTCAGCCATCATGTACGCCTACCATAACGAGTGTATAAGCTGCCATAAAAAGATGCGATCAGAAGGTAAAAAGAGTGGGCCTGAAATTGGTATGTGCGGCAAATGTCATGACCGAAAGGCCAAACCGCGAGAAATTTCGTGGTCCTGGAAACCGATATTCAATTACAAAGACCACGCAAAGCACCTAGAGACAGTCAACAAGCTTAAAGATCCGGTCAGTTTTAACATTGCCGGCACTGTTCCTGTAGAAGGAACGCTAAAGGACACTAACAAGAATTGTGTCATCTGCCATCATGTTTATGACGAAAAGCTGAAAAAGCTTTACTACAAAAGTGACACGGAAAATGAGTGTTCGGTCTGTCACAAAACGACTAGCCAAAAAGGTGTTCGCTCCATTGCGGATGTATCTCATGCCGCTTGCATAGGGTGTCACATGAAGGTGGCCGAAATAATCTCAAAAGAACCTAATGCCCTTTTTCAAGACGATAAATCCAAGGGGCAGCAGAAAAAAGCGGGGCCAATAGATTGCAACGGTTGTCACGGGGAGCACAAAACTATTCCTCTCAAGGAAATAGCGGCCATACCGCGTTTAGAACGTGGTCAGAAAGACATTATGGACCTCCCTGCTCTTGAAAAAACTGAGACTAAAAACGCTACCAATTCCGGCTCGAGGATGCAAGTCGTCCCCTTTAATCACAAATCTCATGAACCCAGGGTCCAGTTCTGCAACTCATGTCATCATTATTCGCTCGAGAAATGCTCCAATTGCCACACCATCACCGGCGACCTCACAAAGGGAGGCGGAATAAGCTACGAGCAAGCGTTCCACATGCTAACATCGAAAGAATCCTGCGCCGGTTGCCATCAGAACGCTGTCACCAGTCAGAAATGCTATGGGTGCCATCAATGGAGACAGGGAGGGTTGCTACCTCAATCAACGTGCCCAGTATGTCACAAGGGAACGTCACAAGGTCAAATGACTGAAGTTCCTCCGATTACTCTTAATCTGGATAAGGATATATTTCCTGAGAAGGTCTCCATCAAGGGCTTGGAAAAAGAATTCAAGGCTGTAGATTTTCCTCACGCCAAAATTGCTAATAAACTGAATTCTATTTCCAACGACAGCTCACTTGCCAGGACATTTCACACCACAAAGGGGCAGATGACAATATGCTTCGGCTGCCATCATCGGTTGGAATCCTCCGGAAATCAGCCGAACAAATTTCCAGCGTGCGCAACCTGTCACGGCAAGCCCTTTGATCCAAGGCATCCTGGGAGACTAGGCACACTTGGGGCCTATCATCGTCAGTGCATCGGGTGTCATAAAGCAATGAACCAAAAACCGCTAGGACTGGAATGTGTAAAATGCCACGCTGAAAAGGATGGCCCTAGAAAAGTCGATTTAAATAATATTGAATGTGGAAAGAAACAGTAAGCTTGTTCATACTCTCAGAAAAGGAGACCAACATGTTGAATATTCTACAGGAATTTTACACACATACAAAAGAGATGGAGTACCTGGTTGTAATTATATACCTTTTTGTATTCATCTCTTTCTGGAGATTTTTGACATACAAAGAGAAAGACTGATTACTATCGGGGTCGTGATGCGCCGGATCAATAGGGCCAAAAGGAGATGAGCAGAAATGGACACGAGCAGAAGAAATTTTATGAAGGTTTTAGCAGGTCTTGGGCTGTCAGCTTCACTTTGCGAGACCGGAACAGCTTTGGGAGATGACCTGCGCCTTCCCGGGTATCCAAATCAGTTTGGGGTCCTGGTAGACACAACCGTGTGCATTGGGTGTAGAAGGTGTGAATGGGCCTGCAAGGAATGGAATAAGTTACCCAATCAAATCACTTTGAGAGATTATGAGAAAGATCAAAGTGTATTTCAAGAGATCAGACGTACCCATGCGGATAGCTACACGGTAGTAAATAGTTTTGAGAATCCCAGAGATCCCTCTAAGCCTATATTTGTAAAGAAACAGTGCATGCATTGCTATGAACCGGGTTGCGCATCCTCCTGTTTTGTCAGAGCGTTTACCAAAAGACCGATTGGACCGGTAACTTATGACGCTTCCCTTTGTGTAGGTTGTCGGTACTGTATGGCGGCTTGTCCATTTGACATTCCGGCTTACCAATATAATAACCCCTGGACACCGGAAGTCACCAAATGCACTTTTTGTTTTGACCGGATTTCCCAAGCAGGGGGTATCCCTGCCTGTGTATCAATATGTCCGGTGGAAACTATGACTTTTGGCAAACGAACGGACCTTATTGACTTAGCCCACAAGAAGATTAGGGACAATCCTGGACGATACGTAAACCGTGTTTATGGGGAAAATGAGGTAGGTGGCACGAGTTGGATGTACTTGTCAGCAGTTCCTTTTGACAGAATTGGATTTCGCACCGATTTGGGGACAGCGCCGATACCCACTTTAAGCAAACCATTTCTGTCCTTGGTATCCCCTGTATTTATAGTTATCCCAGCTCTGGCTATGGGAATGTATAGTTTCAAGAAACGCAGAGACCAGCTTGAAAAAGACGAGATTAATAAAGCTCTTGATAAAAAGGAGGGCAAATGATGAACGGCGCTCCTACGACTATGAAATTTGATTCGACCTGGGTACGCAACAATATCTTTCTGGGCATGACATTTAAAGAATATGTCAAAAGCAATTTTACGAAATTCAACGCTGTTGTCGCCCTAATCCTATTACTGGGTATTCCAGTAATATTCTATAGGCTTCTCTATGGGTTGGGGCCATCAACAAATCTCTCCGACAATAACCCCTGGGGAATCTGGATTGGTTTTGACATGCTTTGTGGAGTGGCGTTGGCGGCTGGCGGCTTTGTTATTGGGACGGCAGTCCACATATTCGGAATGAAGGAATATGGTTTTCTTTTTCGGCCAGCGGTCCTCACCGGTTTTTTGGGATACCTCTTCGCAATCATTGCCCTGACCTTCGATTTGGGGAGATATTATAGACTCCCTTATCCAATGTTTGTCTCATGGGGTGTCACTTCAGTTTTATTTCTGGTAGCTTGGCATGTGGCGCTTTATCTAAGCTGTCAGTTCGTGGAATGGTGCCCGGCGATTTTTGAGTGGCTTAACATGAAAAGGGCCAGGAAAATTTTCATCAAAGCCACATTGGGGGCAACCATTTTTGGAGTGTGCCTGTCGATGCTTCATCAGTCCGCGCTTGGTTCAATTTTCTTGCTAATGCCGGAGAAGCTACATCCGTTGTGGTATTCTGATTACATACCTTTGTGGTTTTTCATGTCCGCAGTGGCGGGTGGGATCGCCATGACTATCGTAGAGAGCGCCGCTTCCCATCGAATCTTTAGTCATCAAATAAAGGTCCATGATCCAGATCATCTCAACCGGGTAACTTTAGGATTGGGCAAGGCGGCCTCCGTGACCCTCTTTGCTTATTTTTTCATGAAGGTGATCGGGTTGGCTCATGGAAACAATTGGGCATACCTGAACACCCCCTATGGGTACTTGTATTTATTCGAAGTCCTTGGATTTGTTTTGATTCCAGCTTTGATTTTCATGTACGCGGTTCAGAATAACTTAGTTGGTTGGGTCCGGGGATGTGCTGTGGTGACTATTGTTGGTATCATTTTGAATCGTCTGGATCACTCGATAATCGCATTCAACTGGCATCTCGCATGGAAAGATAGGTATGTTCCATCTTGGATGGAAGTCGTACTGACCATTACGGTTATAACCATTGGTATTTTGACTTTTCAATGGATTATGAATAGGATGCCGATACTGTACGAACACCCAGATTATGAACCGGAACAACACTAGTGGATGTTTTCACAGGAGTCCGCCATGCCCAAAAAAATTTTAGTAGTGGACGACGAACCTCATCTGGTGAAATACTTGACAACTTTTCTTGAAGACTCAGGTTATGACACCTGTTCCGCCTCGAATGGTGAGGAGGCGTTTGAAGTCCTAAAAAAAGAACAACCTGACCTGGTGACACTGGACCTGCAAATGCCCAATGAAACCGGCACTTGGTTTTACCGTAACATGACAAAAGATAAGTCATTTAAAACTTTACCGGTTATAATTATAAGTGGCCTCCCAGGAAGACATCTGGCTGTATCCAAACCATTCGCTGTCTTTGACAAGCCCATTGACAGGGACGCCTTGCTGGAGGAGATCAAGAAGGCTATAGGCTAGGACAAAAATTGGGGAAATGTCCATTTTGTTAATTTCTTATCTTTCCTGACGAAATCAGTGCCTATTTGCTGTCGACTACACTCCAAGGGGACCGGTCTTACAACCGATCCCCTGTTCGATTTTGAGGACGGAGAGTTAAAATGTCGGATCTTCCCAACTATGATTGGAAGCGCATGCTCGATGCCCTACCCTGTTACGTCACACTTCAGGACCGCGAACTTAGAATCTTGTGGAGCAATTGCCTCCATCGCCAGCATTTTGGTCCACCCAAAGAAAAGACATGTCGGAAAATCTACAAGATTTCAGAATCACAATGCGCTGAATGCATTGTAAAGAAAACGCTCGAAGATGGCAAAGTCCATAGCCGGGAATTGCTATTAACACCCAAGAACCAGCCACGGGTGAGCGTAATAGCTCATTCATCCCCTTTCTATGACGAGCTTAACAGATTGGTTGGGGTGATAGTAACCTCAGTCAACATTACTTCTGTTAAAGAGATTCAAAAACAGCTTATAATGGTGGGACAAACCGTAGCGGGGATGGCGCATAGTATCAAAAACATAATGATGGGTCTTGATGGTGGGATATATATAGTCAACAGCGGAATAAAGGTGAATGATCAGAAGGAGATCAAGGATGGTTGGGAAATAGTTTTACTGAATTTTGAAAAACTTTCGCATCTGGTCAAAGATATACTTTATTGTTCGCGTGAGAGAGAACCCAATTTCAAACTGATAAATCCCAACACTGTTGTAACGGAAGTATTCAATCTGTTTAAAGACTTAGCCGCCAGGTATTCAATAGAGATACGTCTCGATCTGGATCCTACCCTGGAACAGGCCGTTGTGGACCCGGAAGGAATCCATACAGTTTTAACCAACCTGGTAACTAATGCTATGGACGCCTGCAAGATGGACTTGTGGAAAGACACTCATCTGCTGGAAATTAGAACTCGAAAGGGGCTAGATGGTTCAACCGTAATCGAAGTAGCCGATAACGGCATCGGGATTGACAAAGATCTAAAACATCTTGTATTTGAGGATTTTTTTACTTCTAAAGGGGACAAGGGCACTGGATTAGGTCTTATGGTAACTCAAAAAATAATGAGAGAACACGGCGGGAACATTACGTTTCGGTCAAGGCCATCTCAAGGAACCACTTTTGTGGCTACCTTTCCAAGCAGGGGCATTCCATCTAATCATTCTTAGTGATTTCGACATCTTTGAATTAGACGGGTCCGGCGCTCACGGAGCGCCGGATGAAAAATACGCTATTTCTTTGCGGCCGCGGCTCGTTTGGATGCTTTCAAAGGGTTGATTTTCTGAGCTTCTTCAACCTTCTTTTTTTCAAGGTGCGTTGCGAAATTACAATCGCCATTACTCCACTTGCTAGCAGGTGTGGCGGCTACCAAACAGTAAATGCCGTCCTCTAGGCTTGATGTCCTATTGCATCCCTGGCATTTATCAACGACGGTGAGACAGCGTCCGCCAGTGAAGCTACAACCTTTTTTTGTCATGAACGAACAATTAACGCCTTTTCTAACAGTATCGCAGTGCATATTTCGATCCTCCGGTGGAAGTTTGGACTGTTAAAACAAACAAGTTCACACTAAAATTCTAGATTTTACAAATAAATGAGTGTACATACAAGCTCAAAGTTCCAAAAATATTTTGGGCCATGAAAATTTCTCATCAAATTGGGCGATTGGTCCCGTCAACCCTTTCTCATTGCTCCTTCCCGCGTCTATCCCGAATCGAAGCTGAATAAGACAGGGCCAGCAGAATGGAATTGAATTTCGTCTGTGACGTATCCCCTCGTGAAGTAAGAACAATTGGAGTAGTACCAGGCCCCGCTGTAATTATTCCACCTATATCAATCATGAGTCCTAAACTGCCCATAGTTTTTGAAAGCATCTTGTACAATACGTTCGCGGTATTTATTTCGGTAGCGACCAAACAGTTCGCATCACCCAATATTTTACCCTGATAATGCTTTTCTCGGGCCACTTCAGGGGCAGTAGCAAGATCGAATGACAGCGGACCTTCCACAATTAATGGCCCATACTTCTGCTCCAGGTCTTTTGCCAAAGCCTCCGCTTCCGCAGCGACCAAGGTTGAAGGAATGGCGGACGTCTCCTTTTCTACCGCTGTGATTATGGCAAGCTTTAGAGGCAGATTGGGATTTACTACGCGTCTGACAATATCGAGCTGATTCTCGATCGCGCTCAGCAAGGCGGAAGCGCTCGTAAAAGCGGGATTTACTGCGGCGTCGGACAGGGCCAGAAATCGCTTGTCCGGGAATACAAACAAGCCGGTGAAAGTGGCGAGCTTGTGCTTAGTAGGATTTGCAGGGTCAACTCGTGCAGGGTCGTTTTTGTAGATGGATAAGGCGACACGGAGGATCGCCGCTGTGTCTATACTTCCTTTCATTATGATGAAATCAGGATGTTCGACCAAGAATTTCCCGAATTCTTCGGCCATTGACTTTTTCTTTTCATCGTAGTCGGCCGCTAGCGGATCAATTTGAACCACCTGTATTTCAGGATCATTGACCAAAGACAAGGGGGCTTTAGATCTTTCTATGGCTGAAAGGATGTCACCTTGATCCCCAATTAAGGCTAGGTTTCGGATAAGGCCGTATTCCCGGGCGTTTGCCACAGCAAGCAACGCATCCTCGTTGTCTGCGCCCACAAGAACAAGATTTGCCGGTTTTATAGTCCCGTTTTTTATTTCACCCGTTACGTCGTCAAGAAGCGAGGAAAAGGAAAATGTCTCCACGAGAGTTCCGGAGGATCCCAGAACTTGCAACGCCTGTTTCATGCTGCGGGTCTCGAAACCGTAATTCAAACGGCTTTCGCCCTCGGCAGGATTTACATACATCTCGAAAAGATGATTCGCTATAAGATATTCGTGTTCGAGGGAATTCAGACATAGAACAGGGGTCAGGGGATTGTCGATTCTGTCTCTAATTCTTACGAAAAGCTTGTAAAAATACGGATCGCTGGCTCTCATACTGGTGATAACAATAAATTGAGGGCGTTCGGAGAGGGAACCGGAAGAGCACATTTCAAGGGCCATTGCTGTGCTTTTGGCATATGAGTCAACTACGTGGTTGAGAGAATCGGCTAGTTTCCTCGAGATTTTTCCCGACTCGATAATCATCAGAAGTTCGCATACTTCCAGCACTCCTGTTCCCATGTCAAGAGAGGCCAGTCTAAATTGAGGCGGGATTACGAATTTTTCCTTTTTTAAATAATCAACGATCTTCGAAAAATCAAAATTGATAAGAATTTTGTTTGCGTCCTGAGCCGGCAGCTCTCTAACAATACGTGGGCCAATCTTCCGTACCACGGATGCGAACAACTCGTCCAGCGTTAGGACCAACAAGTTGAGTTCGTCCTGTTTCACTCCTTTTAATTCAGAAAGGATCGCTGCCACTGATTTCAATGGTGTAACTTTTACGTAACCCTTTAAACCTTGCTGCAACGCTCTTGATTCCGGCCGAAAGAGAAAATTCAAATCGTGTGAGGTAAGAGTTGAAAACGAAAGGGGGCTACACAATGAAGCGTTTACAGTCGCTTGTCCCCTTTGACTCCGAAGAAGCTGGACCAACTCACAGGCGATGAGCGCTCCACGATTCAGTGAACTGTTATGCAGCCTTTTCCAGGATTCGTCGCGTAATCTTTCAGTAAGCACGAATATTCCATCCGGAAGCGGGCCTAGATCGCCGCCACCACAAACCACATCGGTTACGTCAGTCAGCTTGACACCGTTCTTTATGAGAATATTTATTATTTGGAGAGCCAGTCCCTCTGGAGAAACCCCATAAGTCCTGAAGTCTATCTCGCTCCGGAATAGTACAGAGAAGCCCTGCACAGCAAGGACGTATACGGCATATCGCTTGGCAATTATCGCTACCGTTATCGTTCGGCGAAGTTTGGCGAACGCACGAAAAACAAACTGTTTACTAAGTTCGGGGGCTTTTCTACGAACCACGTTTTTCAGGATCATCCGAATGAGAGGATGCTGATGGCCTATGGTTGCGCTACGAGAAAGGCTAGTGATGTACAATGACAGCAACTCGCCATAGGCTGTTACGATCTCTTTCTTATTCTTGAGATCATCGAGCCCTGACTCTATACGATTCAGATATTTCGAAAACAGTTCAATGTCTTGAGGAGTTTGAGCCGAATTTTCCAATTCTCTCAATTTGGGTAGCCACTTATCGTAAAGGAGATACCCCAGCTTAGCAAAATCTTCATCAAGTCCCTGAGACCTTTTTAAAATCTCTCTGATTTTGGTAAAAGAATAAGATGGAACCGTAGCGTGCCCATAAGACTTTGCAGGGACCGTGATCCTGTCGAAATAGCCTGTACCAGTTAAGATCCTATCGGTCTCAAGCAGTAACTCATTAAAATTGGAAATAGCATCCATAAGCAGCAACCGAAAAAGTTAATTCCGTTTGTAAATTTTGATAAAGACAATGTCAATCTTACGGGTTGTCCCTAAAATGCCTTTCTAACGACTCATTCCACTTCCTATCCGTGAATTCCTGAAGTTGGGCAAGATGGTCACCGGAAATCCTTTTGAAGCGAGTTTGACCTTTAATATAGTCGGAGACATTCTTTTTTCTACCCTTCTTAGCCATGACCAGCGACTGGGAAGTCAAACTAAACCTGCCTTCCCTGATTTCGAAGAGGACGTGAATCCCCGACTCAACCGCTAGTTTTCCAATTTTTACGAGATCTTTGTTGGGGAAACCCCAACCAGGAGGGCAAGGCGCATGGACTTCAATGTATCTTGATCCCAGAACATCTTTGGCATATTTGACTTTGTCAAAAAGATCAAAAGGGAAAGCCGGCGATCCTGTAGCGATATAGGGGAGATCATGCGCTTCGACAATCCTTATCATGTCTTTCTTGTGTTGAAGTTTGGCAAGAATCGGCGTTGTGGACGTCACTGCGCCCATGGGGCTGGCGCTGGATCTTTGCGTCCCGGTATTCATATAACCTTCATTGTCATAACAAATGTATATGAAATTGACTCCCCGTTCCAACGCCCCTGATAACGCTTGTATGCCAATGTCGTAGGTCCCTCCGTCTCCAGCGAACGCCACCACCGTGTAATCGGATTTCCCCGTGGCTTTGAGACCCGCCACGATGCCTGAAGCGGCGGCCCCTGTGGCTGCAAAAGGATTATTGATACAAACCACTTTCACTGGGGTTATCGGGTAAACGCCGTGAAGGACGGTCATGCAACTTGCCGGCACAGCGACTATGGTTTTACCCTCGTCAAGCGCCTTTAGAGCGTGTCTGTATGTTAGCATGAGCCCACAACCTGCGCATGACCTTGTTCCCGGAAGAATCATCTCTGTCTTTGGTAGTTGTTTAACTGAAGTTGTCGCCATAGCAAATTATCCTAAAATATTTTCAATGTTTTTGATTTGGCAGTCGAGATCTAACGATAGGATGAACATCAAGTATCTAGCCGCTCACATTTAACCAACAGTGCTGAACAGGTCCATTTACGCATTTGAGGGTCGCCTCGGCCAGTTGTTCCGGTCTGACATCCCTTCCCCCCAAGCCAACAACATAAGAAGATATCTCCGGTCGGGACTTAGATTCATACATCGCCGCCTTTGCATCCATAGCCAATGCGCCTTGATATCCGTAACTCACGTCCTTTTCAAAAAAAGTTGCGGTCCTGACGCCCGACAAGAATTCAATAATTTGTGATGAAGGGAAAGGCCTGTAAACCCTTACACCGACTACGCCGGCCTTTATTCCCTCCCTCCTCAGTTGATCCGCGGCGACAGTACATTCAGACGCAAGCGATCCCATGCTCACGATCGCATGTTCAGCGTCGTCCATACGGTAACCCCAGACGGAACCACCCCAACTCCGACCAAATGTGTCCCGAAATTCATTGTCAACGGATTTAATGGCTTCAAGTGAACCTAGAATGTCCTGTTGCAAGCGGTATCTGAACTCCATGTAACCAGGCATTAGAACACCGTTAGCGTCGGGCCGTGGATCACTGAGAATGAGTGGATTGACATTCATCGGCGTCTTTCCGTCAATTCCTGACCTGTCTTCAAGAGAAGGCAAGAACCGATCAACCTCATCCTGGGATGGAACATCTACAGGAGTGCTCGCATGGGAAAGAATGAATCCGTCGTAACATACCATTATAGGAATTTGGATTTGTTCCGCGATCCTGTACGCCTGTATCATGGTGTCGATGACCTCTTGGGAATTTCTGCAATACATTTGGATCCACCCGGTATCACGTTGCGCGATGGTGTCCTGCTGATCATTAAGAATGGTCCAAGGCGCTCCAACTCCACGGTTTACGCAAGCCATGACAATTGGAACTCTGCTACCCGCTGCCCAATGGAGCATCTCGTGCATATACAAAAGACCGTTTGCGCTGGTTGCAGTAAACACCCGCGCCCCCACCTGGGATGCAGCGACCACTGAGGCCAAAGCTGAATGTTCGCTTTCAACCGTAATGTACTCTGCTTTTAGGTCCCCGCTTTCAACCATCGCGGCCAATTCTTCGGTCACCGGCGTTTGCGGAGTTATCGGGTAAGCCGAAACTACCTGCACACGACACAATTTGGCAGCGATGGCCGCTGCCGTGTTAGCCGTAATTATTTCTATTTGCCCCATTGATATAACCTATCATTCGTCTTGTGTACGTTGGATGTATAAAATCACTTGTCATCGACCATTTCTATGGCTTTTCTCGGACATTCCTCTGCGCATATACCACAACCTTTGCAGTAGGTTAGATTAATTTCGAGAGGAAACGTTGAGGATATGACACCATCTGGACAATAAAGCCAGCACAACAGGCAAGAATCCTTTTGAGAACACTTCTCGTGGTCTATTTTCGGAGTTTGAGAACGCCAATCACCTGTCTTGCCCGCTTCACCTTCCGCCGGTGTTGAAACGGTCCGAATTGGAGTAGAATTTTCTGACAAGATTTTCTCCTTATGAAGATCAAATCCTATATAATTTAGTTTTCATGATTGATGTTCAAAATACCTATCCTTGGGCCACGTCTGACATGTTGTCAAGGTCGACAATTGTGGTCTTTTCGAACGCCAATTCTAGTGCTTTAAGATTACGTTCCAAAGATTTCCCTTTGAATTTGTGTTGTATTGCTTTTTGAACATTGTCCAAGCCCACGAAATTGGTTGCAGCCACCAAAGGACCCAGAATCGAAGTGGAAACCAACACGTTTCCCTCTATGATTAAACCTGCGGCTTCTGAGCAATGATAAGCGTCTGAAATGGCGACAGTGAATCGGCCTCTCAATTCAAGGTCGTATGCTGATTTTGAGGAATTTATTACGATAAGGCCACCCGTCTTGATGTTAGCCGTGACATTTACCATTTCGAGCAGATTGTCATCCAAAACAACGGCTATGTCGGGGAACAGGACATTTGAGAATGTTCGAATCGGTTCCGGCGAGATCCGAGTGTGAAC
>JARLHM010000170.1 GCA_031292235.1 Syntrophaceae bacterium
AAGGTCCACGAACTTGATTTGGTGAAACTTAAAATGGGTGACAGAGGAACTGTTATTTTTGACGCTATCCCTGACAAAAAATATGCTTGCAAGGTAAGCCGTATCCCTTGGGTAAGCCGTAATCCCGCTCTTGAAGTCCCGGCGGATTATGAAATTGAATGTCTACTAGAGAATGGAGATGGGAAAATAAAAGACGGCTTGACTTGCAATGTGAGAGTTAGTGTCGCCCAATGACGGAGTTTTACGCGCTGGGGAATTTTTATTAAAATGAGGTATTAAGCTTTATTTACTCTGAAATTGTAATACGGCCTGACTCATACATTTCCTTCTGGTTGTACAGTCTCCCCATTATTTTTTCACTTGTATCAGCCTATATTTTGCTGTCGGTTGGAATCGGGCGAATAAAGATGCGTTCTTCCAAAAGCCATCAGCAAATTACCAATGATCCAGTTCCTTTAATTCAAATTCTCGCGCCTCTTAAGGGAATTTCCGATAAATCTCGAGAAATTTTACAAACCCTTTTAGTTCAGGATTATCCCAATTATCGAGTTATGTTCATTTTAGAGAATGATTCAGATCCAGCCTTCGAATTAGTAAGCGAATTCTGTTCCAGTTACAAACACGTCAGCTTGTTTTTGAGCGGCACAGCGTCTCAATCCGGCCAGAAGAATTTCGGTCTTGCAAAAGCAGTTTCTAAGCTGGAACCTGAAGTTGAAATACTGGTGTTCTGCGATAGTACAAATGCCGCCGCTCGTGGTTGGCTTGGAAAAATTACCCGCCCGGTAAGATCGGGTGATTTCGAGGTATGCACTACTTTTCGCTCATTTTTGCCGGAGACTTTAAACGTGCCTGGAATTTGCCAGGCGCTTTACGCGTCGACAGTATTCGCTCTCCTTGCCGTAACCCCCAAACCATGGGGAGGCGCCACCGTCATTCGAAAAAGCACTTTCGATCGTTTAAATGTGTCCAAAGTCTGGCTGCATACGGTTGTGGATGATTTGACGCTCGGAAATATTTTGAATGAAGCAAATGTCAAGATTTTTGTATCTCCGGAAAATTTTCTTTCATCCCCTATTAGAAAACAAACATTAAAAGGTCTTTTGGCTTTTCTGGATCGACAAATACTTTTCCCTAAATTTACCAATCCAGGAATCTGGATTTTTACCGTTCTATGGCACATTTCCTTATGCGCGGCTTTATTACTGTCTTCAGTGGGTTTGTTTTCATATTTTGTCGGATTTCTAGGTTCAGAATATGCTTTTATTGGAGCATTATTCTGGATCGGGGTTTTAACGCTCGTGGCCTCTTTGCGGAGCGTTAACCAAGCCAAGATCCCTATTGTCAAATGGATGATCACCTTTCCAGTTTTAATATTCGCTGCGACTTATATTTGCGTGAGATCAATTTTTCTTGACCACATTGATTGGCATGGGAAAAGATACTATTGTGGTAAGGGTGGAGTGGTAATTGAAATTAGAGACCTTAAAATAGAAGCCAATTGATGTGAAAGGTTCGATTTTCCGTAAACAATGGTTGACGCTATCATATTGGCGGCTGGGTTGTCCAAAAGGATGGGAGCAGACAAGATGGGCCTCGAGATATCGGGCCAGACCGTTTTGTCCAGAGCAATAACTGAAGTTGTAAAATCCGCTCTCAATAAAATTGTCGTTGTCACGCGTTATTCTGCAGACTTTAATCAACCCGTTAAATGTTCTGACGATTTGCCGCCGAGGTTAGTCAGCGTCGTCAACAATAATTCTGAGTTTGGAATGTCTTATTCCATTAAGCTTGGTTTGGCTTCGATCAGCTCTGAAACTGATGCGGCAATGATCATTCTTGCGGATCAAGTTCGTCTGAATTTCTCGGTGATCAACTCCCTGGTTTCGGCCAGTTTACAGAATCCCGGCAAAATAATTGCGCCCACCATCAAAGGTCGAAGGACAAATCCCGTAATTTTCCCATCCGATCTTTTTGTTGAACTCAAGCAAATCACTGGAGACAGGGGTGGCAGAGAAATCCTTGCTTCGAATTCAGGAATGTTAAAGACTGTCGAATTTGGAGAGACCTACGACGACAGTGATTTAGACACAATGGATGATTATTTCAGACTTGTTTCTACACTACAGCCGCAACTAATTAAAACATAATGAGACTTCGTATAGCCAAGACTGCTGGTTTCTGTATGGGTGTTCGAAGGGCCGTTGACCTAGCGCTCGACTTGAAGCGTCAGAACCCCCCATTGCCGATAGTAACTTACGGGCCGTTGATTCATAATCCCCAAACCATCGACCTATTGGAAAGCAGGGGTATCAAACAACAAAATTCATTAGAGGCGATAGAAGTCGGCACTGTAGTAATAAGGGCGCATGGGATTTCTCCCCAGGAGAGGCGACGACTGGAGGAGAAAAAACTGAATATCGTTGACGCTACATGTCCCAGGGTCACTAGAGTGCAGGCATTGATCAACAAGCACGCGCAGAAAGGTGATTTTTGCATCATTGTGGGGGATGAAGATCACTCTGAGGTTAGCGCCTTGATCGGGTTTGCCACCAGCGGAGCTTTGGCGATTTCTGGGCCTGAGATGATTGAGAGGTTCGCAAATATTCCGGTAGGAATGGACTTGTGTGTTGTTGCGCAAACAACTCAGGAACCCGAGAAGTTTGAGCAAATTGTCAAACTCCTCAAAGATGAAGGATTTAAACTCAGTGTTTATAAGACAATTTGTGATTCTACCAGAAAGCGACAGACCGAAGTAAAAGAACTTGCGCAATGCGTTGACATGGTTATTGTCGTCGGAGGAAAGGGGTCTGGAAATACCAAGAGACTCACGGATGTCGCCACTGAAAATTGCCTCCGGGCATTACATGTTGAGACGGCGGAAGAAATTTCCGCAACCGATTTGTCAGGAATAAACCGGTTAGGGGTAACGGCTGGAGCAAGTACACCTAATTGGCAAATCCGGTCAGTAATAGAGAAAATCAAGCAAATCGATCTTTCCCAAAGACCCGGTATATGGCCCAAGCTCCGAGATATTCTGGACATAACAATAATGACGTATGTTTGGGCCGCTCTCGGAGGGGCCGGACTCACAATGGTTTGCGGCACTTTACAGGGGAACCCGGTTGGGTTTATCCCTGCTATAGTCACAGGCCTTTTCGTATTTTCGATGCATCTTTTGAATCGGATCCAGGAACGATCTGGAGCACTAAGATTTAACACTCCTGAAATCGCCCTGTTTTATTCCAATTACGAGGTTCTTTTGTCGGTTCTTGGGAGCGTCTCTGCGATTATGGCTATAACACTTTCATATACCATGGGCCTAGATTCCATGCTGATGCTTATTGGAATGATAATTACAGGTATGTTATATCCAGCGCCTCTGTTTAAATGGCTAAGAATTCCAGGAATAAAATGGAAGGCATTAAAAGACATTCCTGGTTCAAAAACCCCGTTGGTGGCTTTCGGTTGGGCCATGGCGGCGGCGATTCTCCCTGCGTTTTCTGTCAAGACAATTTTCGGTCTGTCGGCTCTTTCCCTTTCATTCCTCGTGGCCACCTTATTAGTATTCTGGCGAACCTCCCTTTCGGACCTGATCGATATCCAGGGGGATAGAATAGGCGGTCGTGATACGATACCGATAATTTTTGGAGGGCGTGTCACAGAAAAACTTTTGAGCATTTTACTTATTTTCTTGTCTTTAATCCTAATCGTTTCTAGCATGAAAAATTACACGACTAGCTTTGGTTATGTCTTGCTTCTGAATCTATTGATATTTAAATTCCTGTTCGATTTCTACAGGAGAGGCCACTTGGTAGACCGACTGCTATTTGAGGGTCTCATCGATGGAAATTTCGTCCTGGCGGGAATTCTTAGTTTAATTTTTCGTCTGGTTTTTTAAAATAGAGATTTTTATCTTGACACAGCTATTCAATTACTATAAAAAAGTTGTTTTTATAGAGGAACCGTTTGCTGGCGTAGCTCAACCGGTAGAGCAGCTGATTTGTAATCAGCAGGTTGCGGGTTCGAGTCCCATCGCCAGCTCCAGTCGTGGAGGGGTTCCCGAGTGGCTAAAGGGGGCAGACTGTAAATCTGTTGGCGACGCCTTCGGAGGTTCGAATCCTCCCCCCTCCACCATCCAGCTCTACGGTTTCTTTTGTTGGCGCGGCGGGAATAGCTCAGTTGGTAGAGCGTCAGCCTTCCAAGCTGAACGTCGCGGGTTCGAGTCCCGTTTCCCGCTCCAGTGTTTTTTTTTATGGTGGCTCATCCTATTGGTTGTGCGCCATTTTTTAAGATACCCTTAGGGGAGTATTCATTAAACCTATGATCTTCGAGTCGGCCCACGTAGCTCAGTAGGTAGAGCACTTCCTTGGTAAGGAAGAGGTTCACCGGTTCGATCCCGGTCGTGGGCTCCACAAAGATCCCAATTCCTTGCTCGGCAAGGATCATCAGTGAGACTCCGGTCCGATAAAAAGAAATATGAATAGAAACTTTCCAGCTATTTTTCTGCCGAATATTCAAGGAGGAGCCCATGGGCAAGGCGAAGTTTGAGCGTACGAAGCCACACGTGAACGTAGGGACGATAGGTCACATCGATCACGGCAAGACGACGTTGACAGCGGCTATAACGCGGACGTTGGCTAAGAGGGGATTGGCCTCGTATGTGCCTTTCGAGGAGATCGACAAGGCGCCCGAGGAGAAGGAGCGCGGCATCACAATCGCTACGGCGCATGTGGAGTATCAAACGGACAAGCGGCATTACGCTCATGTGGATTGTCC
>JARLHM010000171.1 GCA_031292235.1 Syntrophaceae bacterium
TCTCTTTGTAATGATAATTCCCAACAACAATACATAAGAGGTGTTGACCGTGACGCTCCAAGTCATCTTCTCCATAATACAAATCGCATGTCTGGTAAGCTTTCTCGTGCTCTGGCGAATGTGGATCAGAAAAAAGCTCGCCGCATCTTTTCTAATTGAAGATGAAGACCGACTTCTCTTTCCTTTCCGCTATCTCTCCTGGGTCTTAGGCGGAGTGGTCCTGATTACCGCTCTAGCTCAGGCCCATTTCCTGTGGGTCACCACAAAGGAAAGTCAAGAAACGTCAAAAATAAAGGCGCTCTACGCGAAAGTGGAAGAACAGGGCCGCTCCGTAGATGAAATGAAACGTATCGTTGAGAAGTTGTGCCGTGATGTTGAACTCAACTTCAAGGCGCTCAAAGTTTTCGGTAAAGATCAGTTGAACCAGATGAGGACCAACAAGCTTACTAACGATCTGAGGCTGCGTCAAAACGACTCGGCGTCAAAGGAACCAGCGCCCTCAAAACCCAATACAATCAAGTCAGCTTCGCTCCAAAACCCTTTCGCCCAGGAAGCTAAAGCATCGTCCGCGTCCGCAGCGGTATCCGACCCGACAAAGAACGTTGAGCATAATTCGGACCACACGTCAATGCGACTGAGTCGAAAGGGAAAAGCCACAGCGGACAATCTAAGGGTCAGAAAGCAACCTAACGAGGATTCGCCGATAGTTGACAGGTTAATGGCGGGTCAGGCGATCAAAGTCACGGAAAAGAAAATTACAGGCGACAGAATCTGGTTTAGAGTGATTACTCCCTCTGGTAGAGCCGGGTGGGTGGAATACGGCTACGTAAAGCTCGATGGAGCGGTTTAATTTTTCGCACCTGTCAAGGGAGCTTCAGAATCAGTTGTTTTTTGCTGTCGATCCTATAAAAGAGAAGTCCGCGACAACGTTGAACAGTCTTGAAATTTCAGCCAGCAGGGCCAATCTGTTGCTCCGTATGTCTGGGTCTTCCGCCATGACCAGAACGGAGTCAAAAAAGGTATCTATAGGCGTCCTCAGTTCGGCCATGTTTTCCAAAGCGTACGAGTAGTCGCCTCTGGTGAATGCGTCTCGACATCTTTCATCCACCGAGAGCATTTTTTTATGAAGGCCCACTTCAGAAGGCTCGTGAAGGAGTTCCGGCCTCAATGCGGCATGTGGCGCGTTCTTCAATATATTCATCACTCTTTTGAAACCAATCAGGATGGATTCACAATCATCTCGTTTCTGCCATTCCGCCAGCGCGTCCAATCGGCGTCTCGCGTCAACCACATCCGAAAAATCGGCTCTTACAACAGCCTCAACAGCATCAAGAGAGAAACCTCTACCGGCGTGAAAATTTACAAACCGCGCCTTGAAGAAATCCAGGATATCTGACTCAACTTCTCTCTTGGTTCTAGTCATCTTCGATTGCACGAGTCCAAGGGCCAGGTCCACGAGCCATCGCAGATCTACTTTCCAATCGTGACGCATAAGGATCTGAATTATTGATAGAGCGTGCCGTCTCAAGGCGTAAGGGTCGGCGGCCCCTGAAGGCACAAGGCCGACGCTGAAACATCCACATATGGTGTCTATGCGGTCGGAAATTGACACAATGGCCCCTATTAAACCCTCAGGTAGGTTGTCACCCGCTCTTGTAGGTAGATAGTGCTCCCTTATAGCAGTGGCGACCTCGTCGGCCTCGCCGTCCAATCTGGCGTAATAGCTACCTATAATCCCCTGAAGTTCAGGAAATTCATACACGATTCCAGTCTCAAGATCACATTTGCACAACAATGCGGCACGTTCAACAAGCGGCGCTTTCTCAGGGGCCCAAATATTTGCCAGCTTGCGCGAAATGCTTGAGAACCTCTCCACCTTTTCGAAGGCCGTTCCCAGTTTCGAATGAAAGATGACTCCTTTCAAAGCGTCCAATCTACTGGAAAGCGGCTGCTTTCTATCTTCCCTGAAATAGAACCCTGCGTCCTCAAGTCTCGCCTTTAACACACGCTGATGCCCTCTGCGGGAAATATCTTCGTCCTTAACCGGTGTGTTGTTAATTGCGATGAATCGATTTCTGATTCTGCCCTGCCCGTCTTGAAGGCAGAAATATCTCTGATGCTTTTTCATGCATGTAATAAGGATTGACGCCGGTAGATCAAGAAAATCTTTTGAAAAAGACCCCATTATCGGATACGGACTCTCAACGAGGAAAGTGACCTCGTCCAACAGGGCTTCATCTTCGAATGGGGTCAGACCTTCCGATTCAGCCATTCGCTTAACTTTATCCCTTATTATTTCAGATCGTTTTTCAAAGTCAATTTCAATACCCTGGCGGGCCAATTCCTGCCTAAGTTCTTGAAAAGAGGAAACCGGAAAACTTCCAGGGTGAACAAACCTGTGGCCGAAACTTAAATTCCCGCTGGACACATTTCCAAACACAAAAGGTATTGTAGCCCCATCGATAATTGCGACGATCCAGTGGATAGGTCGAACAAACCTCGTGTCAAGGTCCATCCATCTCATGGTCTTGGGAAAATAAATTCTTTCAAGGATCTCAGGAATGGCTGTGGATAGGGCGTCAATAGTCGAGCATCCCTCTTCCACTTTTCTGACACCGACAACTTCACCCTTAGGAGTCTGGATCTTTATCAAATCCTCCACCGTCACTCCCTGGCTTCTCGCAAACCCCACAGCAGCCTTTGTAGGATTGCCCGAACCATCATAGGCCGAGGTTACTGGGGGACCGGTTTTTTCGAATGTTCTTGAATCAGACTTTTCCGTAACATCTGATACTTTCATTATGAGACGACGCGGAGTAGCGAAAGTCTCAATCCGGCCATGGGCGATTAGAGAATTTTCCAAAAAACGTGAAAAAAGTTCGGTAAGTGACGTTAACGCGGGTCTGATATACCCCGCAGGGACCTCTTCGATCCCAATCTCAAGCAAGAATTCGCCTTTCATGTGTCCGCCCTTCATCCCTAAATATTAGCCTTTTTGTTCTCTTAGTAGCGGGAATCCCATGGTTTCTCGTTGCTTTAAGTATGCCTCGGCGGCTTTTCTGGCGAGATTCCTTACCTTATGTATATATGAGGTCCGTTCAGCCACACTTATCGCACCTCTGGCGTCAAGTATGTTAAACACATGTGAGCATTTCAGACAGTAGTCGTAACCCGGCAGGGCCAGTGGCTCATCACAATCCAGCAAAGCCTCGGATTCCTTTTCATACATGGAAAAAAGCTTTATCAACATGGAAGCGTCGGCCCTCTCGAAGTTATAGAACGAGCCCTCAACCTCGGACCTGTGATGAATGTCCCCATAAGTGATCGTGTCAGTCCACTTCAGGTTATAGACACTCTCTACCCCCTGAAGAAACATGCATATTCGTTCAAGGCCGTATGTAAGTTCAACCGCTACCGGCTTGAGATCAAAACCGCCGGCCTGCTGGAAGTACGTGAATTGGGTAATTTCCATGCCATCAAGCCACACTTCCCAGCCCACGCCCCATGCTCCTAGCGTTGGGGACTCCCAGTCATCCTCGACAAATCTAATGTCGTGATACATGGGATCTATGCCCAGTGACGCCAGAGATTGAATGTACAAGTCCTGAATCTCAAGTGGCGAAGGTTTTAGTATGACCTGATACTGGTAATAATGCTGGAGCCTGTTTGGATTTTCCCCATATCTACCGTCAGTAGGCCTTCTTGATGGCTCCACATAGGCCACATTCCAAGGCTCAGGTCCTAAAACTCTTAGAAACGTGGCAGGGTTCATGGTTCCGGCCCCCTTTTCAACATCATAGGGCTGCTGTATCACGCAACCATGATCGGCCCAAAACCTTTCCAAATTGAAAATTAGTTCCTGAAATGTGAGCATGACCAGAACCTTCCTGAGCTTTATTGTGTCCAGACTATCCTGCGCCCGCACATGCGCAATCGACCTATCCCTCCTAGGTAACATTAGATCTTTTGACAAGTCAAGGATTGCCTCGGATTGATTAATGTGGAATATCGGGCTATAATTTTCATAAACTAAGAAATTTCAAAAGCGGAAATGGTCTCATGCGAAAAGTAGGTCTTTCTCTTTGGTTTGGTTTCGTCTTCCCGGCTCATATAGTCCTGTTCCTCATTAATCCTTCCCTGGCCCAACAAGTTCCAGTGGACTCCAAAAAGCTGGAAGCAATGATTGACATGGGAAAATTTCAAGAGGTTATCGAAATGACGTCCGGCGTTGAGTCCGGGCATTCTGATCCTGATTCGCTATATTATAGGGGTAGAGCGTATTCAGGTATGGCGAAACGTTCCAAAGCCATTAGAGATTTCACTGAGGCTATCTCACTTAAGTCCAATAAATCGGACTATTATCTGCACAGAGGCGTGACCTTCCTGGAAAATGGTCAGGCATCGGAGGCTATAGCCGACTTTACAGCGGCTCTGGAACTCAAACCTGGTGACATAGCAGCTTTAAATCAGAGAGCGAAGGCCTTGATGTTGAACGGTCAAACCGCCAGAGCCATGGATGATGTCAACGGGGCCATCCGACTTACGCCTTCGAATCCTGACCTATACAAGTTAAGAGCTGATATCCTGTCAGGTTCCGGGAATTTTCAAGGTGCGGTGGCGGATTATGACAGGGCAATCGGTCTTGCGCCTTACGCCTCGGCAATTTACAATAACAGAGCTGTAGCCTTGGCAAACATCAATCGACCCAAAGAAGCCATCGAAGATTTGAATTCAGCTATGGAACTCTCCACGACTAGGCCCAATTCGGCAACGTCCCCTGTTTTTCAGGGATCACAATGGTAATTGTGACTGTTTTCTTCTCATCAATGTGAGTGAACTGTTTTGAACGAAGTCATTTATTCTACTCTGTAAAAATTGTAATATGCGAAATACTTTTCTAACCGTGCTTGAACATCCATGGCCATATTTTAGCGCCGCCTTGTAAGAACAAAGATCAAGAGGTCTCGGTATCGATAATGTCTGATCACAATAATGGACAGGTAGTAATAGTTGGGGGAGGGATCGCCGGGCTAGCTACAGCCAAGCTGCTTTCAGAAAATGGGATTCCTTTCGCCATAGTAGAGAGATCTTACAAGTTGGGTGGCCATACAAAGGATTGGGCGTGTATGGCCACGGACAATTGCAACAGGTGTCATAGCTGTGCGGTTTTCGACTATGAGGACTTCGTAACGTCATCTCCTCATGGCGAAATACTCCTCCGTCACGAGTTGTTTACAGTGACCAGGTCAACATCCGGGCTCCGTAGCGTCGGAATCCGCTGTATTGACTCCGGCGCTGAAAGAGAACTCCCCGCGACCGCTTTGGTATTGGCTGTGGGGTTTGAACCGTTCGATCCAATTGAAAAGGGCTTCTGGGGATATGGAACGGTTGAGGGGGTAATGACACTCTCGGACCTGAATCGCTTAATGCGCCTCGACGACCTAAACAAACTTCGGCCAGATAACGGAGGCCCCTTAAATCTTGCCTTTTTTCAGTGTGTAGGGTCCCGTGACAAAACTATTGGGGCAGACTACTGCTCGCAGTATTGTTGCGCTGCGGCCATTAGGGCCGCATTGCGGACCATTCACCAATACCCTGAATCGAAAGTTGCGATCTTCTATATTGACTTGCAAATCGTGGGTAAAACCGCCCAAACTTTAATGGATCAAGCTCAAGAGAAGGGTGTTCGTTTTTTGCAAGGGGTCCCAGGAGAAATTCAACCGATCGAGGATGGCGGATTGCAGGTAATTTTTGAGAAAGATGGGCAAAACGTTGTGGAGCGGTTCGACTGGATTGTCCTCTCAATCGGTCAACGCCCGTCATCTTCAGCCACAGCAATAGCACGTATAACTGAGGCACCGTTAAATGAGTTTGGTTTCTTTCAAACTCGATCTCAGTCCGACCCTGTCAGGAGTCCACTTAATGGTGTTTACATCGCTGGAAGCTGTTCAGGCCCCGCAAACATACCAGACGTCGCAATGAACGCTGGAAAAGTCGTATCAGCCATAATTAAGGATATCGAACAGACAATTTGAGGGAATTATGCTCAATTTACTTAAAAACAATTCGCTTTCGTGTACTGTTCCGAATCAGTCCGCTCTGGTTGTAGGTAACGGACTTACAGCTTCTATAGTAGTGGCAGCTATAAAGGGCGTGGGCCTGGATGTGACCCATGCGAGATTTGGTTCCAACTCCTCTACTCTTTTCCATAGTTGTGACAATGAATCGTTTATCACTTTTCTGGATGCGCTTAATGAACAACTACCCACGGTAGAGGGACCACAGTGGGGGCCGACTGAGATTGTTCCTAGTGAAAACGGATTTGTGGTTACCTTTGACAGCGGTGAAAGCCATGAATTCGGTAGCGTCTTTCTCGCCATTGAAGGGGCCTTGAAACCTGCGCCCAAAGATCTTCCGGCCGAGGTGACCACGATCACGCCAGATAGACCCACGGCGTCGGTCGTCAGTTCTGTTTGCTTTTTACTAGATTACAAGGAAATCACAAATCCATCCATTGGAGCGCATTCGATACGGGTGGCGCTGGAAAACCAAATGGCCGGAGGACATTCCTTTGTCCTGCTTCGGCAAACCCCGGTGAAAGGCCTACTCGGCGAGACCTTATACGAGGCCGCGCGTCTTGCCGGCGTACGATTTTTGAGATATGGAACTGAACCCCCAAAGATAGAACGACTATCAACACCTATCGAGTCTTCCGCCCGTTTCAAAGTGTCAGTTGTGGATATCATTGAATCCGGAGAGGAAATTAGTTTTGATTGTGATTGTGTCTTTGTTGGGGCCAACCCAATAATAGAGCGTCTTCCAGATGGTTTTAGAAATCTCTTGACTGAAGAGACCGACCAGCAAGGTTTCCTCATTCAGGATAGCGTCCATTGCCTCGCGGGAAAATCATTTCATAGAGGCGTCTATTGTGTAGGTCCATCCTCAGGTTGTGTGGATTTGTTCGAGACGATGATGACGGCCGCTAGCACAGCGGTCGATGCCGCTGCATGGCTAAATTTTGCTAATGCGCCACAGTCAGAAGAGAAGATGTCGGTAACAGAACAGTGCGTCCGATGTCTGACGTGTATTAGATTGTGCCCCCATTCGGCCATTACGCTGAACGCCGGGGCATCCAGATCAAACGTTAAGGTTTCCACCGTTAGGTGCATGGAGTGCGGTATATGTGTCGCTGAGTGTCCACGAACGGCGCTTGATTTGAACAGTTTTTTAGAAGACGGTTTTTCATCACTTATAGACAGACTTAAAACGGAAACTTCCGAGGACGCTATTGTGGTTTTTGGCTGCTATCGATCGGCTGGACACGCAATATCAGAGATCAACCTCCCTAGAAATGTGATTTTCTTCCCCGTTTCGTGCGCAGGTCGCTTATCCGAATCAATTTTGTCCGCGACCCTGGCTACTCGGGTCAAAGGGATCTTGATCCTCGGCTGCCACCATGGAAACTGCCGCTCGAACAATGGCACTGACTGGGCTGGGGTCCGTCTAGCAAATATGTCCAAAAGGCTCGGCTCATTGTTTGGGAAAGTTGGCGCCATTTCATATAAGACTTTGGCGCCTAATGAATCCGCAAGAATGCTGAGGCTTATTAATAATTTTTCTGGTTCGGTCTGTGAAATTTCTAATTAATCCAGAACCCATTCATCAGTTTTTCGACAATAGTGTCAAGCTACGGAGCAAGAAATGAATAGAGGATCCCTTGCAGATTCATATGAAACTATGAACCCAATTAAAAACGCCACCGGACAGAACGATGTTGATATCTGCGTCACCTGTGGCCAGTGTGTTTCTCGCTGTTTCCTGAGCCAAAGCTACCCAGACATCAATCCTAGGAAAATAATCCGCAAGACTTTACTCGGCCGTGAACAGGAAGTTATCGATTCAGAATTTATCTGGGCGTGTACCCTCTGTGGAAGATGCACCACCGATTGCCCCAAGAACATCAGCATGGATGTTGTCATTCGTAGACTCCGGGGACTGGCGTGGGCCCAAGGCAAAGCGCCAAGACGTCTTTGTGAGGGTATCGAAAAGATAAAACAATTCGGCAACAATATCGGGATAGACGCTGAAGAATTCCAGGAAACCGCCGAATGGATCGCAGAAGAATGTGAGGATGAACTTCAGGAAATATTTGAAGAAGCTTCTAATGTTCCTTTTGATCGTGAAGGAGCTGAGATCCTCTATATGCCCAACCCGAGGGAATATACTTCCAATCCGAACATGTTCCAGGCCTATTTAAAATTTTTCGCTCATGTTCGGGCGGATTGGACTCTGTCGTCAAAAGTATTCGACGTTACCAACTGGCCATATTACCTTGGCGATCAGGATGACGCCGTGCCGCTGGTAAAAGCCACTGTCGACGAGGCTCGCAACCTGGGAGCAAAAATACTCCTCACCACTGAGTGCGGCCATGGTTTCAAGATACTAAGAAAAGACGCTCAAGCATGGCTTGGAGAATCCATCGATTTCGAGGTCCTGTCAATTATAGAACTAGCGCACAGATATTTCAAAGAAGGAAGACTGAGACTGCGTAAGGGGGCAATTGACAAAACAGTGACATATCATGACCCCTGTAATGTGGGTCGTAAGGTTGGAATATTTGAAGAACCTCGGGAGCTTCTCAAATTTATATCCGCGAATTTTGTCGAAATGTGGCCTAACAGAAAATACTCAATTTGCTGCGGCGGTGGTGGCAGTGTAAGCCAAAATTCCGACATGGGTAGCAAACGGCTTGAACATGCGATGTGGAAGAGAGACCAAATATTAAAGACCGGCGCAGACATCCTTACCACTTCTTGTCAGAACTGCCTGTCTCAACTTGGAGACATGCAATCCCGTTACAACATGCCTGTTGAGATTAAGTCGGTTATCGAGCTGGTTGTTGAGGCGGTAGAACCATTGAATCTGCCTTGACCAAACCCCCGCCATGTTATTGTCCGTTAAGTGAACAATATGAGTGTGTCTATTAATAAACATTTAATACCGGACCACAACACTGGTTTTCTTATAAATTACATTAGCTTTTATTTATAATCTATTAAAATAATATTGTGTTTTAAATAGAAATTGCTTGACTTTATGCCGAGTTTGAGTTAGGCATCATAGGCATAGTTTGAAAATTCGCTTTTGCGAAGTTTCAAACCCCAGGGGAAAAAATGGTGCGGCCCGGGGAGAACTAAAGCCCAGTCTCTATAAAACAGATGGTTAATTAAAAATGGTTTTAGAAGATCCGGTTCATCACCGGCTGGAGGTACGCTTATGGTAGCAAGGGGCAGAAACCGAATTCCTTGTTTGTTAGCAATGAGCCTAATTTTAATGTTGGGCATGTCCAGTTTCGCGCTGAGTTGGAGCAAGGCCTATCGTTATCCTGTCAAAGTAAATGTTTCCGACGCGAATTCACAAAATAACAACATGGGTTCGTCAGGGACTTTTCCAAGAATCGATGGAACGGGTTGGGACGTTGCGGCCGGCCAGGCAAGAGCTGAGATACTTTGCCCCAAACGCGGATACAGTTTTGAAATAGGAATGCGACCCTTTTTCACTTCATTAACCGGTGGATCAAAGGCTATGAGCCGGGGTGGAGAAGGATCTTTTCTCAGTCTACGTGGACATCTTCGAATTCCTGATGAAAAAACACTTTGGGAATTCTATTCCCACTTGAGACTTTGGGACAAAGTGGCTCTACGTATTGAATACGCTCCATGGGTATGGGCCGGCCCAGGTCACATACCAATCGACGCTAACTTCGCTGGTATGACATTAAAGACCGGTGACGCGATACAGTCGGACTTGGGCATTACGACATTTACCGTGGGCGGTGATTACGACGTTTCATTCGGCCGGGACCTGGTTTTTGGGCCTAATGCGGACCTAAACATAATCAAATGGACTCAGAAGGTTACCACTGAAAAGGGAGCGTCCAACGACTTTTCTCAGACAATTCTTCAGCCCACGATAGGCGCCCATGTTAGGTACGAGCCCACGAACACCGGTTACTTCTCATGGTTCAAGCCGTACATTGAAGCAAGATTCAGTTGGATGAGTTTCGATGGCCTGGGCCTTTCAACTTGGGATATGAGCGCCGGGATCGCTCCTCCTGTCAGCAGAAACGTCGACGCCGGATTCAAAATTGGTTACAAACAATGGCGACTCGACGGCAACCGTGCCAGGCTGTTCACAGATGTGAGCGTAGAAGGTCCATATATGGATTTCGCCCTCCAGTTTTGAAATCTTCACGGCCCCAAAGCTATTAACCTCCATGAAACAGGGCTTTCAGCCCTGTTTTTCATTCATGTGTAAAAGACCGCCAGACAATCACTCTTAAACGCCTGACCTCAAAATCTAAAATCAATCATTGTGATAAAATATTTATTGTTGAATCAATTTTCTAAGAAAAATGTCTTAAATTACGTATAATGGACTCACTTCTCAAAGAAACAGTCATGGTTCTTCAGCAGCGTAGAATGTCATTAAAAAGGCCCTCAAATTTATCGGTTCTGGTGGCGCTTCCATTTTTTATATTCTTGCTGGCGCCCCAACACGTGTGCCATGCCAGTCCAGTCGCATTGAATTCCGGAGCGTCAATAGACGGTTTGAGGTACGGCCTGCCGCCTCAGGTTCAAAAGAACGGCTTGCGGTTCGCATCTCAAGTAGTTCCACTGAACCGACCTGATGTACGAAACCGTATTCTCAAGGAAGTCAATTATCTGCTCCTTGACAGGAGATCACGCGTTTTTTATTGGCTATCACGCGCAGATTCATTGAAACCTACGATCGGTCCCATTCTTAAAGGCTATAACCTACCACACGAATTTATTTATCTGGCAGCTATTGAAAGCGATTACAACGGCCGGGCATTGTCCTCTGCCGGCGCTTTTGGGTATTGGCAATTTATTAAGGCCACTGCGCTTTGCGGTCCTAAAGGATGTCCCGATTACGATTGGAAAAGAGTTATTAATAATTGGAAGGATGAACGCGCTGATCTCGTCAAATCTACTCATTCCGCCGCGCGATATCTTGCCTGGCTGAACAGGGTGAAAAGGGTCAGCCTTAGCGGTCATCCTGACCGGGATGGCTTTAACGACTGGTTTTTGACCGCAGCGTCATACAACGCCGGACCAACACGTGTCGTCCAGAGACTTAACGCCTATGGAACTACGAGCTATTGGGACACTCCTCTCCCGATTGAGACCGAAAAATATGTTCCGCGTTGGATTGCCTTGGGTCTTATAAGCATGAATCGTGACTTCTATGATCTCAAGATCAAACCTGGAGGGTCGGCCTCATTTGACACTCTTGAACAAATAAAGCTGGCCAAAGACCTTGGTTTTGCTCAAATCGCCAAAATGCTCAATACAACACCCCGAGTCATCTGGTCGTTGAATTCGCAAATCCCTTTTGAAAAGGCTGTCTTCCCAGCCCGACATGGCGGTGTGATAATCAAACATACAATCCATGTCCCCAAGGGAACCGGGAAAAAGCTACTGACTCAGTTGGAAGTCCAGGGGTTCAAGAAGAAATAACCTAAGAATTAGATCAGGCGGTTGTGTGGATCACCAAAGCTTTTGCAGGACTTGTCCCGATATTTTCCAATTGGGCTTCGGCGTCAGGGGCCAAATATGCACCCTGTCCCCCGGTCAATTCAATTTTCTCGTCTTGAGTAACTAAACGGAATAAACCTTTTGTCACAAAGACAAAACGATCGGTTTTTTCAAGGGGAATCGACAGTGGACCGGAACCCATAGAGAAATTTAGCATCTTGACCTCAAGCCTGTTCAAAACAGCGTCTGCGGTAAGCAGATATTCTGTGACACCATTCCCCAGCTTTCTGGATCTTTTTGAGTCACTCAGTTCGCAGACCACCACTTTCTTGTAGAAGACGCCATTCAATAATTCTCCGATCCTTACATCAAAGGCATCGGCAATTTTAGCCAGGGTGTTAAGCGTAGGAGATGTCTTGTTCAGTTCAATCGAACTCAGATTGGACGCTGCCACGCCTGTGAGTTCGCTCAGTCTGGAAAGAGACAGCCCCTTTCGCTTCCTGTAAGATCTAATTTTAGACCCGATATCCAATTCGGACTGGTTCATGGTTATGACCGCACACGACTCATCGGAATTCACTATATATACTATTATAGCGTGGGCATTCTACCGCTTTAATGATGTCTCCAATCGAGGACCTTCTACTTCAGCAAAAAAGGCGATGGCTTAGCCTCCATCAAATAGGATCGCCGGCGCCTCCCTGATGTGAGATATAGGTATGAACAAGGCTCCTTCTGGTAGCGCACAGGAATCCAGGTTCTTTTTCGGACCAACAACCCTTGTGTATCCCAGCCTAACAGCTTCGTTGACTCTGGCCGGGGCTTTCGCCACTGGTCTCACCTCTCCCGAAAGACCGACCTCTCCAAAAATCATGGATGAAAATGGGATTATGCGATCAGAAAAAGACGAAATAACTGACGCCACTATGCCAAGATCCACACCAGGTTCTGTTGCCCTTACTCCACCAACGGCATTCAAGAAAATATCCTGATCATTGAGAGCAAGTCCCAGTTTTTTCTCAATCACCGCGACCATCAAGGCCAAACGTTGGGGATCAACGCCAAGACAGGTCCTTCTCCCTGAACCGGGCGTGGGACCAGATACTAGTGCCTGTATCTCCGCCAGAATTGGTCTGGAGCCCTCCATGATGGCCGTAACGACGGAACCAGAAGCCCCTTCAGGCCGATCCGACAAAAAGAACTCCGAAGGATTTGAAACCTGACTCAAGCCTGTATCCGTCATCTCAAAGACGCCAATCTCGCTTACCGACCCAAAACGATTCTTTACAGCTCTCAAGATCCTGTATGGATGCCCGCGATCACCCTCGAAATACAAGACCGTGTCAACCATGTGTTCCAGAACTTTGGGGCCTGCGAGCGCTCCGTCCTTGGTCACATGCCCGACGAGAAAGCATGCTGACCTGCTTTTCTTGATTGTCTCGATAGCGCAAGCGGCGACATGGCGGACCTGGCTCACACTTCCCGGATATGAATCAACCGACTGGCAGGATACCGACTGTGCGGAATCGAGCACCACTACTGACGCGTCCGTAGTTTTAATCAACTCCTGTATGCGTTCCAGATCATTCTCCGCCACTACGAGAAATGACCGTGAACTAATCCCCAATCGATCAGCCCTAATTTTGATTTGCTCTAGGGATTCTTCACCGGACACATACAAAACTCTTTCCCCTTGCTTCGACATAGTTCCCAGCGCCTGGGTCAATAGTGTGCTCTTACCTATGCCGGGATCTCCACCGACCAAAATTACACTCCTCCTGACAATCCCTCCACCGAGCGCCCGATCAAGTTCATCTATTCCCGTCGACAGGCGTGGACGGCGATCGTAGGAGATCTCATCAACAGGAACGGGACCCAATTTGTCCTCATTCTGACGCGCTATCCCCTTTGGCGCCACTTGGGAAACTCTTTCTTCTATCGAATTCCATTGTCCACAGTGCGGGCAACGACCCATCCACTTTAACAGCTTTGCTTCGCATTCCCTGCATATAAAAACGACTTCAGTTTTCATATAAAGTCCTTACGAGTGAAACTCAAAACCGACGAACCTGAAAACACACATATATACCGGTTCTCCATTATAAAGTAATTCTTTTGTTCTTGATTTATGTTAATGTGTTAACGTTGATTGGTATGTTTGGCTTATCGTTCCAACCTAAATGCTTGGCGCGTCGTGAAGAGGTTTCATTTTCCATTGATGAATCCTGCCACGGACTATTGCTTTTGTACGAACCCAGTCCGCGCCAGGTGGCCAATCATGACGCCAAAAAATATTATCTGCGATGTCACCTTTAAGATATAGATCTCTATCTTCCTGGCTAAAAGAGCGTTTTTCGGGACCTGTTCGGAAGATTGCCATCGACTCCGGGCTTGGTTGTCCGAATAGAGATGGGACCCTTGGTGTTGGTGGTTGCATATTCTGCAATTCCAGAGGGTCCGGGACTAACGCTGGAAGCAGAGGCCTATCTGTTACAGATCAGGTTGATCAAGGAATAGAATTCTTTTCCAGACGTTATAAAGTCAGAAAATTTATCGCTTATTTTCAGTCTTTTACAAACACATACGGTAATCCCAAGTTACTCGAACGTCTTTATCACCTTGCCATCCAAAGACCTGAGATCGTAGGTCTGTCTATCGGGACCAGGCCTGATTGTGTCCCCGACGACGTAATGGACATACTCTCGGATATCAACAAAGACAAGCCCGTGTGGCTTGAACTCGGTCTCCAATCGATACACAACCGTACTCTTAAACTTATTAGAAGAGGACACGAATCGGGGATCTTTTTTAAAACTGCCGACAGAGCGCTGAAGCGAGACCTGTTGGTGGCCGCTCACATCATTTTGGGTTTACCGGGCGAGACTATCGAGGATACGGCGCTCACGGCAAAGGCTGTGGCAAACTCGGGGATCCATGGCATAAAGGCACATCCCCTTTATGTGATTGCCGGAACCATTCTGGAGGACATGTTCAGAAAGGAAGAATATATTCCTATGACTATGGAACAGGCCATAAAGGGCACCATAGCCGTCTTGGAGGTCTTACCCAAGAACATGATCATCCACAGACTGACTTCGGACCCCCACCCCGAGGAACTGGTCGCGCCAGTCTGGATGCTAGACAAGGCCCGTGTGAGAAACGCCCTGGTTGCGGAGATGGACATACGAAATGTGTTTCAAGGCTCGAAAGCTGAAACTAAATAGTTTTGGTGAGGCAGCGTCGAGACATTGGTATGAATAGACGCAATACCTATTCTAAAACGAAGATCACCTCAGCTCTAACACGATATTCCTGTATCTCTCCCGCCTCACACATGACAGTCATGTCGACAATTTTCATGCCGGTTATATTTCTTAAAGTCTTGTTTGCGCGTTCAAAAGCCAGCTTAATCGCATCCTGGAAGTTGTTGGGAGAACCCGCAATTACCTCAGTCACTCGAGCAACTCGTCCTGGCATAATATCCTCCTGACTAGCTTGCCTCACCACAATACAGAGTAGGCAATAGAATGCCAACTTGTCAACAAAACAAAACAAATTGATTACACTTGCTTTATTGACGATAAACTTACTTAAAGGCTCACACTTGTAGAGATATTGTTCCTAATTCCGCGCAAGTTTGCCTACGGCGGGACACAATTTATCTTGCATGCCGCGGGCGGCCAGCACTCTGGCCTCCCAGAGAGCGTTTTAAAGACTTGGTCCGATCAAAAGAAGCGGATTGTCGGTCACTTGCGGATTGCGGCGCCTTTTCGACCAGTTCCATCAATTTCATTCGTTCTTCGCGGGTGGCCAATCGCCAGGCGCCTGATTCCAAAGTCCCGAGGTTGATGGGACCAAAACTGGTCCGTCTCAGTTTCCTGACAGGATAGTTGATTCGAAAGAATATACGTTTTATCTCATTTTTTTTACCTTCGGAGAGGACAACCCTGAACCAGGATGTTGTCTCTTGTGCGCGCAAGAAAACGCAACTAATCTCGCCCACACGCTCCCCGTCACTTAAACGCATCCCTTTCTTTATCATGGACAATGATTTCTGATCGGGAACACCTCTGACTTTTACCAGATAGGTCCTTGGAATCTTGTTCGAAGGATGAGTCAAAGCCTGCGCCAGACTACCATCATTAGTAAGGATCATCAGGCCTTCGGCGTCAAAATCGAGGCGACCAACGGGGAACACCGGGTCCTTAATCTTGCGTGTAACA
>JARLHM010000172.1 GCA_031292235.1 Syntrophaceae bacterium
AATACCTATTCGAAGCATTTGAGAAATAATGTTTATGATGCCTGAACCGCAAATTCCAACTGCCGGCTTGGCGTCAATTGTCTTTATCATTGGTTCGAACGTTTCCGGATCAATTAGGACGCCTTCTATCGCTCCCGGCGCAGCTCGCATTCCATGCTGCAAACCGCCACCTTCGAACGCCGGCCCTGCCGAACATGACGCTGTCATTAGCATGTCTCTGTTTCCCGCCACTATTTCCCCATTTGTACCGATATCTATGAAAAGAGTCATTAAGTCTGAATCCCACATTCCGTTAGCCAGAACACCACTAACGATATCACCCCCGACATAGGATGCTACACCCGGAAACACACAGGCAAACGACTCTTCAGGCATATCAAGGCCAAGACTTCGGGCTGGAACAGGTTCTATATTTTGAGCCACTGGAACATATGGGGTTTGTCTCAGGAACCTCGGATACAAGCCCATGAACAAATGAGTCATGACAGTATTGCCTGCCGCCACCATGTAATTGATGGAATTTTTTGGGGTCCCACTCTTTTCCAGTATTTCGTTAATTATTTGGTTCAACCCCTGCACCACGGCCTGCTGCAGTTTCTCAGACCCTTCTTTCTTCAAAGCAAACACAATTCTACTTATCACATCGTCACCCATTGAAATCTGGGGGTTGTAGCGGGATGATCGCGCAAGGACTTCTCCGGATTCGATGTTAATCAGCTCGGCCCAGAGCGACGTAGTGCCAATATCGACAGCCAACGCCGTTCTCAACGGGAGCTTCCGGCCAGCGGAAACTTTTAGCAACCGGTAATAAGGGTCAATCCCCGGAAGACACTCAGGTTTTAGTATTGCCGTGAAATTCCAGTCCTGCTCACGGATTTCGGTTGGAAGAAGTTTCAGGACATCTAGTGAAGCAATAACTGGGGACAGTTCATGGTCGACTTTGAGTTCCCGTATAATGCGCTCATAATCACTTGTATTGTCCTCCAACTTGGGAGACGGCGGATTCATGAGCACCGTCATCGTCATCGGATTGAGTTCCGGAATTATAGGAGATTCCATAGGCCGAGCCATCGTCTTCATACGTTCCGCTTCATCCCGGGGGATGACCTTTCGCCCAACTTTAGCCTTTGGGACTTCTATTGTGACATCTCCCACCAACTTGGTCTGACAGGCAAGCACAAAGCCCTCGTCCCGTTCTTGAGGAAGAATCTTTTCAGTCGATTCAGCGTTGACCGCTCCTTGAATCACCTTGACCTTACATTGGGCGCAGGCGCCTGATCCTCCGCAGGCCGCAGGTATGAACACACCCGCATCCAGAGCCGCGTCGAGTAATGATTCTCCGACCATTGTTTCAACAGTAATATTGTCGGGAAGAAATCGAACCTTGATTTTTTCAATCATAATTACTCCACCATAACAAATGTAGCGCAAATGCTTCGAACAATTCTTGAAAGAGGTCCTTGACCGGCGCCAGTTCCAAGAATATCCTCTAACGGCTAATTTGTATTTATATTAACAAACGTTTAAATGCGCATGGCTGTATTGTATCTTATTATTGTTTTAGAATATCTCATTTAAATAATGTGACACAACATATGAATTTAACAGTCTGTGAAATTTTCAAAAGTATACAGGGAGAATCCTCTTTCGCAGGATTGCCTTTCACGATTGTCAGACTTACCGGTTGCAATCTTAGATGCTCCTATTGTGACACCCAATACGCGTGGACGGAAGGCGAGCAAATGAGTGTCGCCGACGTCGCTCAATCCGTCGAGGAACTCGGGATGAAGCATGTATTGGTGACCGGAGGGGAACCGCTTCTTCAACCCAGTTCATTGGAACTTATAGAGCGTCTTTTAATGGAACGGCGCATCGTCCTAGTGGAAACGAACGGCTCAATGGATATATCAGTGTTGCCTGAAAAGGCGATCGCCATCATGGATATTAAATGCCCAGGTAGTGGACAAAGCCATATGATGGATTGGAACAATTTGGAGAGATTGAGACCAATTGATCAAGTCAAATTCGTCCTGACCGACAGGAGGGATTACAATTGGGCAGCGGAAATTTGCCGTAAGAGTTTAATCGGGTCGTGCAAGGAAATTTTGATGTCCACTGCGTTTGGCGGGTTGTCACCTCGTGAGTTGGCCGATTGGATGCTCTCGGACAACCTGGAGGTCCGGCTTCAGTTACAGTTACACAAGCAAATATGGCCGGATGAACTCAGAGGGGTATAATTATTGTGTTTTCAGAAATACTCATTCTGGCTATATCGCCTCCGAATATGGCGTCATCTATCGAATATTCGTAAAAAGTTGACTAGTTATAGAGTTTTGTTATATAATATTGTTAAAATATTAGTATGGCAGGGAGAGTCCCTATAACCATGTTCCCGACCTCGAAAGGAGTTTTTTCATGAAAAAGATAGTAGGCGCATTTTTGATGGTATTTATGACCCTCTCTCCGCCAGCGCTTAGTATTGCTGAAGAAGAGATGTATTGGGGACAAGCCCCTCCTACCAGCGCTCAAATAACGGACAAGGATTTCTCTATAGATTTCGACAAAACTCAACAAGGCCCAACATTTGGAGACCAAGAAATTTATGACACGTACAAGACAAAGGACCTGATTCCTGAGACCGAACCAGAAGTAGTCCCGACCATGCGGTCATCCACCCCCATTCAACCTGAGTCGGTTGTTCGTACCGCTCCGCCTATCAGGACAAATATCAGCGTTCCTACATCGACACAGCGGTCGACACCTACGGCCCCGACTCCATCACGAGTAACGCCGTCAGTTTCCCCCAGACCGGCAGAGACGGCCCCTGGATCAACACCGCCAGCTACCAATGCTAACTCGTCGGCGAATGGTAACGTGGAGTCAAGCACGAACAGCGATGATCAAGATAGACCGGCGGCCAAAAAGATGAAGTGGGGGCAAACCGAATCCAACTCGGAAGAATCTCAGACCAAATTTCAATGGGGTAAACAGAATCAGAAGAACTAGTAAGAACCTGCAGCCCTGTTAAATATTCCTGAAGCGAATTGGTTTCTGGTTTTTCCTTTTGATGTCTTAAAATATTTCCGGCGTCTACCATAGAGACGCCGGTTCGTTTTTGGGCCGAAGAATTACCTTTTGTCTAAACGGATATAGGTCTTGTTAGCCTTTCATAACACTTTCTACAACTTTACCGGTTATCTGAAAAAACTCTTCACCAAGATAAAGCGAGTTTTTGTAGATCCGTTTATTCGATCCCAAAACCCACCTTGGTATGACGCTAGGGGAGTTTTTGTGGGGTTGTTCGTCGGGACGGGCATACCGTTGGGCGGCCAAACAATTTGTATGGGTTTATTAAGCTTAATCGTGCCGTTCAACCTTCTGGTCGCTTTTGCGTTTACCTGGGTTAACAATCCTATCTCAGTGGGGCCCATGTACTATGGATTTTATCTTATTGGATCATTCTTGTTACATAGACCTCCGGTGAGAGATTTCCATGAATTCTACCTTTTGATAACCCCGATTCTCGATGCTAAACATCTCGGCGACGCTTGCGCTCAGTTTTTGGCCCTTGGCGGCGATATCCTTTTGCGATGGACTGTGGGGTCTTTCATAGTCGCCACACCTTTAGGATTGGCGGGCTATTTTCTAGGTTTAAGGATCCAAACATCCAGGGCTCAAAAGAGAGTGTCTCACGCTTTATCCTCCGAATCGACCCGTTCTCAGCCAATTATGAAAGATAAATAAAGTTTAAATTTCCGAAAAATGTCATCTGCTCTTTGTCACACTCACCCGATGGCAATAGCCGCTGATGGCGCATTTCGAACAGAATGGCGATATAGGTTTGCAAATGTTTTGACCCCATGTTACCAAAAGGTCATTATACTCAATCCAGTATTTCGTAGGTAACTTTTCACGTAAAGCCATCTCTGTTTGATCAGGGGTTTTGGTCTCCACATATCCGAGTCTGTTGCTTATCCTGTGCACGTGAGTATCTACACAGATGCCAAGTTTTCCGTATCCCAGCGTCATCACTAGATTAGCAGTCTTCCGACCAACACCCTTGAGTTTCAAGAGTTCATCCAAATCGTCCGGGACTTCCCCCTGATAATCTTCTATAATTATTTTTGAAAGGGATATCAGCGTCTTAGCTTTGGTTTTGTAGAACCCCACGGGAAATATTAGCTCGGCTATTTGAGATTCTCCCAACATTATCAGATCATGCGGAGTTGTGGCTTTTTCAAATAGACGTTTCGATGCGGATCGCGTCACCTCATCTTTTGTCCGTAGTGACAAAACCGTTGCAATTAGCACCTCGAACGGAGAACGTCTATGTTGAGAAATCTCTGTTACAATTGGGACTCTCATTGCCGTAACCGCTTCACGGAGTATTTCCACAATTTTATCCATTTTAACTTCTATGGGACACATCTCCTGTAAGTATATGAACTTATATTCAATACTCTAATATTTCACACCTACTTTCCTGCGAACGTCTTCGATAGTGGGAGTCGCAGTTTCTCTGGCCTTTTTAGCCCCGTCGGCCAACACTGACCTTATGTAGCCGGGATCACCGAGAAGTTTTTGTTTCTCCTGCCGAGGTTTCCGGAAAAGCTCCGAGAGTATTTCCGCCAGTTCCTTTTTGACAACCCCGTAAGACGCGCCTCCTTCGATATATAAACGTTTCACTTCCTCGACACGTTCTTTAGGAGCAAAATGTCTATAAATCTGGAACAGGTTACACGTTTCCGGATCTTTGGGCTGATCAACAGGGGTGGAATCGGTCTTCACGCTCATTACCCTTTTTCGAAGGCCCTTTTCATCCAGAAATATCTCGATTGTGTTGCCATAGGACTTGGACATCTTTTGTCCGTCAATGCCGGGGACAGTAGCTACCTGATCACTTATTTCACCTTCAGGAATGATAAAGGTATCTCCGTAAATACTGTTAAATTTGATCGCAATGTCTCTGGCAACCTCGATATGCTGCTTTTGATCCTTCCCTACTGGCACAACATTTGCCTGATAAAGGAGGATATCGGCGGCCATCAACACAGGGTAAGCAAAAAGACCATGATTAGGCGAAATGCCCTTGGCTACTTTATCCTTATACGAGTGGCAACGTTCCAGCAAACCCATTGGCGTGATACAAGTCAGTATCCATGCCAATTCTACGACTTCCGGCACGTCGGACTGAACCCAGAATATTGACCGGTGAGGGTCCAAACCTAAGGCCAGGAAATCCGACGCCGCTTCGAGCGTGCCCTCAGCAAGTTTCTCGCCGTCTGTAACGCTTGTCATTGCGTGCATGTTAACTACAAATACGAACAGTTGGCTACGGTCCATATAAGAGATCATAGGTTTCATCATCGCTAGGTAGTTTCCCAGATGAAGCGCTCCACTTGGTTGAATACCAGACAAAACTCGCAAATTCATGACTCCTTTCCAAGGCGCCTGCGCTTAAATATGATTTATTTGTCGAATTACTAGCCGTTTACTATAATTCCATGGCATGGTCAACAACCGGCGCATTTATATCTAAGACTTACACCGATTTGGAGCTAGGATAGCCCTAATTGATTTATTTTTGATATGTTCTAAAATGCTTCTTGTGCTGAATAAATTAATCTATAAGGTCATTTTAGGATCTTGCGTTAATTAGTTAACCGAAGAAAGGACCAACATGTATTTACCCGAAGTATTTAAACAATTCATAGAACATCATGGTGAGATCGCCGGCAAATTCAAAGAAGTGGGGGAACTGTGTTCCAAAGCTGGAAATCTTGAAACCAAAATTCAGCACTTGGTTCAACTCGGAATTTCAATCGGCGCGGGTTCGATGGGTGGGGTCAAGTCACACGCCAGACGCGCTTTAGAGGCTGGAGCTTCCCAAGACGACCTTTTGCAGGCGACCCTGTTGTCAGCGACTGTCATAGGATTTCCCGCAATGATTGCAGCTTATGGCTGGGTTGAGGAAGTCATTTCGCATATTGACGCCAAATGACTCCCTGAGTCACTTAGCGTCAGTCATATCAAAAATTTCAGCCAACTTCACTACCGACCTTTCCAGACAGGAGTTCTCTTTTCCAGGAAAGCTTTGATACCATTTTGCGCATCTTCTGCCATGAGGTTAAGGGTCATTACTTCTACGGCATGGTCGTAAGCCTTGTTTTCTGGCATATCGATTTGAGAATAAAAGGCCTTCTTTCCTATAGCGAGTGTCAGAGGACTGGATTTGGCTATCGTCTCGGCTAGTTCAAGAGTCGTCTTTTCCAGATCAGCTTCTGGAACAATGTGGTTGACCAAACCGTAACTCTTGGCCTCATGAGCTGTGATGAGGCGTCCGGTCAAAAGCATTTCGAGAGAGTGTTTTCTACCGACCGCTCTGCTCAGAGCAACCATGGGTGTGCTGCAGAACAGCCCTATCTTTACACCTGGGGTCCCAAATCTCGAAGAGTCGCATGCGACTGAAAGGTCACACTGAGCAGCCAACTGGCATCCGGCTGCGGTGGCTACACCATGTATCTGAGCGATCACAATCTGAGGAATTTCATGGATTAGAAGCATCATCTCAGCACATTGCCTAAATATGAACTTGTATTCCGTGACGTCTCCGTCAAGCATTTCGGTCAAATTGTGGCCGGAACAGAAATGTTTCCCCGCTGCCTTTATGATTATGACCTTTACACAAGATTCGTCGCGGAATGATTTGAGAGCGCAAATTAACTCGAGAATCATGTTCTTCGACAACGCGTTTGCCGTGCGTGGTGAATTCAACGTAATTGATCCGATTGAATCCGCTACGTTTACTAAAATGTCTTTATACTCCATCAGGCCTCCTCTAAAGTGTACGGTTGTTTATTATTCGTGAGCGGGCTATGATTCGTGTCGTTAAGTTATGCCTTTTCACAAACAGGTATACTACGAAAATCGCCAGATTTGTCGATAGCTGCTTGAGGGATTGCAATGAGGGCTTTTCCGTTTACTAGAAAGCGTTTTTCAAATGGTGAAAAGTTTCTTTGCTCTTTTTGTTTTCGCCTGAAACCATTATTAGTGGTTATCGCCATCGGCCTGTCATGGCCCTCTGCGGCGCTAAGCGTCCTTGCGCAGACATCCCAGTCACGTGGGGCCTTGACCAAGATTCCGGCGGCATCGTTAATTTCCAGGGCCAAGGGCTTGATCGAAAAGAATGAGTTTCCGGTCGCGATTCGATACCTCACCGAAGCGGTAAAACAGTCACCCAGATCTGTGGAAGCATATCTGTTACGTGGTGAGGCTTTTGATAAAATGGGTTTTCCTATGAAAGCCCTGCAAGACCTGAACAGGTATGTGGAACTCCGCCCACATGATCCTCAGGGCTTCATCCAAAGAGCGGACACCAACAATTTTAACCTGGATCACAAGGCGGCGATCGAGGATTATAACAGGGCGTTGCGCCTCGTTCCAAATTCGAGATCGGCGATTCTTGGACGAGGGATGGCCTACGTTGGCCTTGAGCGCTATGATCTTGCCATTCAGGACTATGAATCGGTCCTCAGAAGATACCCCAACGATCATGAATCCTGGGCTAACCTGGGAATGGCGTATTCTCTGTCCGGTAGAAAAGACAAAGCTGTCGAAAGTTTTAAGAGGGCAATTGAATTAGAGAAAAATCCAGAATGGAGAAACAAACTCAATCACATGCTTGAACAACTTTCAGTGGCCCCCAAAACTGAAAGACAAAAATCCGGAGGGCCAACGCGGTTTCCTAATAAAGCGCCTGGATTATGGTGATAATTATTTTTTGAGGCGCCACTCGTTAGGGTCTTGCAATCCTCGCCTGGAAACAACTAGTAACTGGTTTGTCTGTTTGATTAACGATTCCCGTAATGATCACTCACCACTGATTGAAAGACTTTCCACGAGTAGAGAAGGCGCCCCGAAAGCGCCGAAGAATTGAAAATCAGCCCCAACATTTCTCACACGCCCTAAAAGATCTATAAGGTTCCCTGCAAGAGCGATCCCTTTTACCGGGTGATCGATGCGTCCACCGGAAATCTTAAACCCGGTGGCCCCTACTGAAAAATCTCCACTTATTGGATTTGCGGTGTGCAACCCCATAACCTCTGTGATCATGATCCCCGATCCCATATCTGCTATTAATTCAGACGGGGTCGAATTTCCGCGTTCTATGAACAAATTCGTCACTCCATTGAACGGGGCGCTGTCAAAGCTGGAACGGCAGGAATTAGCGGTGGGTTTTGTTTGCAGTTTCCTGCTGTAATAATTGTCAGCAAGTAAAGATAGCACTTCGCCGACACGCGCTACTGCCGTCAACTGTGACGTCGCTCCTTCTCCATCGAACGGAAAAGCCTTGGCCCCCTCGGGCTCTAGTCCCCCATCAAATATGTTTATTGTGGGAGCAAAAACTTTAGAGCCAATGTATACCCTTGGGGACACAGTCTTTTTAAAATGGCTTTCCGCAAGAAAAGCACTCGATAATGTCCCTAGGAGACTGGCCGCCACGGTATTTTCGATAAGCACGGGACATTTAGTCGATGGGATCGCCACTCCACCCAGCCTGTTGATGGCCCTATCCGCGCCTACCTGGCCAAGTTTAGCCGGATCAAGCGTTTTAGGACTTCTGGCCTGACCACTCCAGTAGCTCATCTCCTGTCCGCTTGCTGATTGGGCCATTAATTCGATCCATATCCGGGCCAGCCCTGCCTTTGCCTGGACTCTTAATCCTAATGAATTTCGGATTTCTGCTTCAAGGATATGGTCCGAATATCCTGAGGACCGTACAGCGCTTATACGTTTATCGCGAGCGAACGCGGTTTCTTCAATGGTCCTGGCTATTGAAATCTTTTCAAGTTCATTGGTTTCTTCGATCTCAGGACAAAAGAAATCATTCATAGACTGTGTCGATTCTACTGGTACTGTAAAACTATAATCAGGGTCCTCCGACGTCACATCCGCAACCGACTCCGCCATGTCCACCGTTTGTTTTAAACTGGCGTAGTCCAGATTAGAACTGAAAGAGAAACCCATCCTGTGATTCTTTATCAGGCGTACTGCAAGTCCTGAAAGTTCCGCTTTTTGTACAAAATCCGTTTTACTTTGTTTTGTTTGCACGCGGAAGTTGCTTGACTTTTGCAGGAAAATCTCCCACTGATCCAGTTTCCTTTTATTTAGAATCTCTTCGACGATATTCACGGATTCCGACATTTTGTAATCCTCTCTAACAGATTGTATATTTATTATTCCATACTGCTGTTTATAAGCAAGCCCAACGATCCTGTTCCGGCCCCTGTCGATCAATAAGGCTCCTAATGGGTTTGCGATGACGAAATCCGTATCTGAACAATCCCTCGTTAATTAAACAATTAGTGTTGACAAAGTTCCATCTAAACATTAGAAAATATTAGAAGGAGGACATGATGCGCAATTTTTCCGTAATATATTTTTATTTTAGTGGAAGGAGCGGATCGCGTCTTCGCTGAGGATAGAAGAGTAACATCCAAAAGAGAACCAAAGCGGAGCAAAGACTCCGCTTTTTTTTTCTTATAAGCTTGTGTTTTTGTCCAACTAGAAAAGGAAATCCTGAGATGCTTGAAAATTTGTCAGTGAAAGGACCTTCAAACTCTTCTTCATGCGCCAAGAGATTAAACACCACTGATCGACTCTCGCTAATTGGCTTGATTCATGACGGTATCCTTCATGGCAGTGAGGATTCACCTGTAGCCTCTGATCTTTATGAAGAGCTTTGGGACCTCGTTGATTCCACAGTATCAGGCGCAAAGATTGACAAGCTAAACGTGGGGAAATCCACGAGAGGCTTCAGGACATTTGAGATCAATTCCGAAATTGGGGAAAACCTCGGCCGATTGAACATGCTTTATCTCAACAAACCTGTGCCTTGCTTTTATCTCGTATATGTGGAAGTAGCGGCGCCCTTCCGGAATAAGGGCTTGGGGAATTTGGTCTTGAGAGAATTTCGGGATTTCTTGATTGAAAAGTCCGCGATAGGGGTTTTGGACAACATAATACCGTCCGATGATCCCACCTTTGAGATTTACAGAAAGCTCGATTGGCAACCATTTCGAGATATTGCTTGTAGACAGGGAAAGCATGAGGATGACGCCTACATGATCTACATTCCTCCAACGCATGCAGGAAAGGATTTAGCAGATTCAATCATTAGGCTGGTTCATCACATAAGAAGACGACGTCCCGCTATAGATATGCGGGACAATGAGATTATGGTTCAAAGGACCATAGAAGAGTTCAAGGACCTCTATCGCGCTCTGCTGGCCT
>JARLHM010000173.1 GCA_031292235.1 Syntrophaceae bacterium
ACTCTAGCGCCTAACGACCCTGAGCTGATCCCTTCTCTTATGAAAAACAGAGTAGATATACAGGTATCTCCCGAAGATGACAATCCCTGGTATTTGACAGCGCTTATCTCATGGCTGCCGATGATTTTTCTGATTGCCATCTTCGTGTTTTTCATGCGGCAAATGCAGGCGGGTGGAGGCAAGGCCATGAGTTTCGGGAAAAGCCGCGCGCGCCTGATTTCGGAGGACCAGAACAAGTTTACTTTCGCTGATGTAGCTGGTATCGAGGAAGCCAAGGAAGAGCTTTCTGAAATAATTGATTTCTTAAAAGATCCAAAGAAATTCACGCGCCTTGGCGGCAAAATCCCCAAGGGAGTGTTGTTGATGGGTGCCCCAGGAACCGGCAAGACTTTGCTCGCAAAAGCGGTAGCTGGCGAGGCCGGTGTCCCGTTTTTTTCGATCTCGGGCTCGGACTTTGTTGAAATGTTCGTAGGTGTAGGCGCTTCACGTGTGCGAGACCTGTTCATTCAAGGCAAAAAGAACGCCCCTTGTATCATCTTCATTGATGAAATCGACGCGGTGGGACGCCATCGTGGAGCGGGCCTTGGCGGCGGACATGACGAACGGGAACAGACTCTTAACCAGTTGTTGGTTGAAATGGATGGTTTTGAAACGAACGAAGGAGTCATACTAATCAGCGCTACGAACAGACCTGATGTCCTTGACCCCGCGTTATTGCGCCCCGGTCGATTTGACAGACAGGTAGTTGTGCCTCCGCCGGACGTCAGGGGTAGAGAAGCTATTTTGAAAGTTCATACCCGAACGACCCCCATGGCCGACAAGGTCGATCTCCGCTCCATCAGTCGGGGCACACCAGGTTTTTCCGGAGCAGACCTTGCCAACCTCGTGAACGAGGCGGCCCTGAACGCAGCAAGGCTGAACAAGAACACCATCGACATGAGCGATTTTGAATTTGCGAAGGATAAAGTTCTAATGGGTGTTGAACGGCGCAGCCTAGTGATAAGCCTGGAGGAGCGCCGCAACACTGCGTATCATGAAGCTGGTCACGTCTTTGTCGCTCGGAACATCCCAGGGACTGACCCGATACACAAAGTGACCATCATACCTAGAGGTAGAGCGCTTGGAATTACCCAGCAATTGCCGCTCGATGATCGTCACACTTATGACAAAGAATATTTGCTAGCCCAGATCGCTGTCCTAATGGGTGGAAGGGCAGCGGAACAAATTTTCCTGGATCACACGACTACTGGAGCAGGAAACGACATTGCACGCGCCACCGAATTGGCTCGAAGAATGGTATGTGAATGGGGAATGAGTGATGCTCTCGGTCCGCTAACCTTCGGACAGAAGGAAGAACAAATCTTTGTGGGCAAGGAGATGACCCGACACCGAGATTATTCCGAAAGCATCGCTATCTTGATCGATGATGAAATACGGCTTATTGTAAATCAAAACTTCGAACGCGCCCATTCAATCATCGAAGACAATAGAGAAACAGTCTCAAAGATCGCGGAGGCTTTGCTCGAGAGAGAAACACTGGACGCTGGTCAGATTGAAACAATTATCGAAGGCAAGGACCTTCCAAAATTGGAAGCCGGCAATAATAAGTCCTCAACTGAACCAGAAGAGCCGGGAAACAAATCTGATGAAAACACCGGCCAGCCTGTTTTAGAATCTTCGGCGGCAACCCCTGACCCTGAAAAGGCCTGAACAAGTCGGATATAAGTAGTCGATCGGTAATCACCTCACTGCTGTGACCATGAGGAAATCTCTACAGCCTGAAACGCGCCGGCCCCAAAGCCGGCGCCACTATGTTACGGCGGGCTCGATCACGCGTTCACGGGTGTCTATTCCGCGAACTTGCGCAACATCGAAAATGGAGTTTAGTACTTAATGGCGAAACTGAAACCTTTCTTGATCGAGAACTTTAACAAACTGTTGTTTGCCAAATCCAGGACCAAAGTCATGGGGGTGATAAACACCACCCCAGATTCATTTTCAGACGGGGGACTCCATTTTGGCCATGATATAGCGATAGAGACCGGCCTGAGGATGCTCGACGATGGGGCGGACATCCTGGACATTGGTGGGGAATCGACTCGCCCTGGATCACTTCCAGTCGGAATTGAAGAAGAAGTTAGAAGAACAGCCCCTGTAATCTCGGCCATTTGCCGCCAAAGACCGGAAGCCGTGGTATCGATTGACACTCGCCGTAAAGAAGTGGCCCAAGCTGCTCTAGATGCCGGAGCCATCATTATCAACGATGTTTCTGGCTTTAGGGATGATCCGGACTTGGAAGTATTAGCAAAAGACAGCGGGGCCTTCCTGGTTGTCATGCATATGCTGGGGTCCCCACGAACCATGCAAACCGATATTCATTACGATTCATTCCCAGGGGATATCTATACTTTCTTCGATAGAAGGGTTGCGGAGTTGGAGAATATTGGGATCTCCCAAGAGAAAATTATAATTGATCCGGGTATAGGTTTTGGCAAAACCTTTGATCAAAATTTGATTCTTATCAACCGCCTCAATGAATTTTCCAGACTCGGGAAGCCCATACTTATGGGACCATCACGTAAGGCGTTCATTGGAAGAATCATTGGTGAACCTGAAGCGTCGAAACGAGATATCGCAACTCTAGCGGCCATATCGATGTCGATTTGTAGAGGGGCCGCTATAGTTAGAGCCCATGACGTCAAGTCGACTGTACAGGTTTCCAGGGTAACTGACGCTATTCTTAGAGAAAAGATCGAACCTTGATTGTTGGTGTCGGAATAGACTTGGTCAGCGTTTCTCGTATGAAGAAAATTCTTGGACAAGCATGGGCGCTTAGGTTTGTCGAGCGTGTTTTCACACCCCAAGAAATTGCCCAGTGCTCCAAAACACTAAAGCCCGAAGAGGGATTCGCTGGTAGATTCGCAGCTAAAGAAGCTGCTGTAAAGGCGTTGGGAACCGGATTCTCTGGGGGGATTTCCCCGAAGCAAATAATGATCACAGGAAGCGTCAAGCGAAAACCGTCCATACTTTTGTCCTTAATGGCCAAGAAGGTTGCTGAATCAATGGGAATAGATAATATTGTTGTTTCCATCTCTCACACAGATGGTATAGCCTCGGCCATTGTGATTATGGAAAAGACATTGCGCAATTTCTGATGGAAACCAAGTTTACAGGGCCTGAGCTATTATAACTTTCAAATATCTCGTTTCCGGCATGGCAGTTAAGGTAGGGTGATCCGGCCCTTGTCCCAAAACGTCCAGGACCCTAAGATCTCTACCATTTCTATAAGCCGCAATATTGATGACTTCAAGAAAGTCCGGCAGCCCCATATGGCCGGAGCACGAACAGGTGACAAACAATCCGCCAGGTTTTAATCTTTCAATCGCCCTTTTGTTCACATCTATGTAACCTTGCCGTCCTTCACGGATTTTTGACCGACTTTTGATAAAAGCTGGCGGATCCAAAATTATCACATCCCACTTTTCCGATCCACTTTTGAGGAATTGCAGAACATCTGAGCGGACAGCATTGATCCGTGATTCGTAATGGTTCATGCAAGCGACTTGGGAAGCGAGTTGAAGGGCTGCTGCAGAAGAATCCACAGCAGTGACTGAAGTGGCCCCGGCTGCAAGAGCATGGATACCCCAAGCTCCTGAATAACAATAAAGATCAAGGACCGACGCGTTGTCGGGTATGTATCGATTCAACAGCGGCCTGTTAAATTCCTGATCCAGAAAAAAACCGGTCTTTTGACCGTTGATCAAATCCGCGACGAATGAAATATCCTTTGATTTAAACTTGATGCCATCGACACTGGAACCTAGTTTGACTTCCTTGAATATTGGGACCCCTTCAAGAGTCCTTATGGAAGAGTCATTTCTAACAACTATGGATTCCGGAGAAATCAGACTTTCTATCGCCTCAAGTATGGTGTCCAGGATGGTGTCTACACCTGCGGTAGAGCTTTGGAGCGCTACATGTCGTCCGTAAAGGTCCAACACCAGACCGGGCAGTAAATCAGCTTCCCCGAAAAAGATACGGTAAGCTTCCCGATTCCTACAGTATGCCCGCCTTCGTTCAAAAGCCGTTTTGAGCCTGCCCAGGACAAAATCAACGTCTATCGAGACCTTCTTCCTTGAAAGTAACCTGGCGGCAATAAGACTTTTCGGATTGGCGTAGGCTACCCCCAAAAATTCACCGGAGGAATCCGTAATGTCATATATTCCACCAGAGGAAAGATCTTTAACATCAGGGTAATCGATCTCATTGGAAAAGATCCAAAGGTATCCCCGCCTAACCTTCCTGTCGGCCTGTTTCTTGAGCCTAATCACGAGGGTCATTCCAACAAGAAACTGTCATTTTGAATTCTTCGGCTCTATTCTTTCCATCCCTCTCATTAAAGGACGCAGGACTTCTGGAATCGTGACGCTTCCGTCAGCGTTCTGAAAGTTTTCTAGTATAGGGATCATAATTCTGGGAGACGCCACAGCGGTATTGTTGAGTGTATGACAAGGTTTTACTTTTCCATCAGCGCCACGGTATCTTATCCTGAGACGTCTAGACTGGAATTCATGAAGTGATGAACATGAGTGTGTTTCAGAATATTTTCCTCTGCTTGGCATCCAGGTTTCTATTTCATGCTTCAGGACCTGACCCTGACCAATTTCACCAGTGCAGGCCAAAGCAACACGATACGGCAACCCAAGCGCCTGCATTATCTCCTCAGCGTTCTCCAGCAAGAGTTTATGTTCTCTCATGGAAACCTCCGGGTCATTCTCGCAAATCACTACCTGCTCAACCTTGTTAAACTGATGCAACCTGTAAAATCCCTTGGTGTCACGGCCATAAGACCCAGCCTCCCGACGGAAACAGGTAGAATAACCGCAATAACGTTTAGGCAATTCGGACTCACTCAGTATTTCGTCCATGTGATAGGAAACAAGTGAAACCTCGGCCGTGCCGACAAGATAGAGATCATCTTTGCTCACAAAAAATGTATCCTCTTCTCCCAACGGGAAGAAACCAGTGCCAACCATTGCTTCCCTACGAACCAACTGCGGAACAATCATGGGTTGGAACCCTTTTGAAGCCAGATGATCAAGCGCAAACTTGAACAAAGCAAACTCGAGTAAGGCTCCCTCATTTTTGAGAAAATACATGCGTGCCCCGGCGAACTTAACAGCCCTAGGCATATCAACCATGTCAAGACTTTCCGCCAGCTCCAGGTGGTCTTTAGGGGTGAAATCAAATTGAGGGACCTGCCCGACTTTGCGGATTAGAACATTGTCTTCTTCAGAATCGCCTTCCGGCGCCTCAGGTAACGGAGGGTTAGGAACAAACAGCATGAGTTGTTCAAAACGCTCCTCGAGTTCTTTCAGCTTGGGCTCTTTTTCTGTGAGACCATTTTTGATAAATTTTATCTGCTGGATTAGATCATCTCTCTCGGGGCCGGAGCTTTTGGAAACATCCTTGGAAATCCGGTTCCTATCGGCTCGAAGAGTTTCTACTTCGGTTTTAAGTCGACGCATGTCATTATCGACAGACAGGAGTTCGTCGATGTCGACCTTCATCCGTTTTTTTCTGGCGCCTTCTTTGACAACTTCGGGATTATTTCTAATAAACGCTATGTCTAACATACAGATCTCCAGGTTCTGCTTGAAACGGCTTTGTGAATCACTTGCGGGTGGGTGGAATAGAAACTTGAACTTTGCCGAATACCTTTTTTAAGCCGACTGACGGTTTTGACCAAATTATCTTTTCCATCCTGGCAATAGTGTCATCTTTCGGGTCTGTCTCGGGCGTGGCGCCTTTACCAAATTTTTCCTTGATATACTCCAAAAGCTCTTGCTGTTCTGCGGGAAGCATCTCCGCATAAAGCTTCTCCAGTGTCTCCCTTTCAGTCCGGGTCATTGTTCCAGGGCCAATTCGTTTAGAGGTCTCGAGCCAATTCTGTTGTTTTGCGGTTAGGTCTTTCTCGTCCAACTGATTTATCTCCGTGTGAAGTGAATCCTTGAATATTTATTTCTTTATAAGCGTTTATACCAACTTATCAAATTTCTGCGCCTTTAGGCAATGGTTTCGTTTCGCTTCTCTCATAGCCTTGCGCGAACTCTTCATATTAGACTAATAATAGGACCCAAGCGCTGACATGTTGACATCTCCGACGTGTCGCGGTAGTCGGTCTATCGGCGCAATTACTTCAAATGTTGAGAGGCCTGATGGCTTACAATAAGATTTTGCTGATCGTGACATTGACTTTACTGGCCGTTTCCTTGGGCTGCAATGAGAAATCAGCTCAGACCAGCCCTGCCAAGCAAGGAAATATTGCCGCAGGATCAATCCCTTCATCACCCACTACAAATGGACCATCGTATGGTGACATGTTAATCAATGGAAGCATAGGGGACGCGTCCGTCCTATTACCTGTATTGGCTTCAGACTCGGCTAGCGGAGAAATCAACGGTCTAATCTACAACGGACTGGTAAAATACGACAAGGACATCAATCTGGTGGGAGAACTCGCTGAGAAGTGGGATGTTTCCGAAGACAAATTGAAGATTCGGTTTTTCCTGAAGAAGGGCGTGAAATGGCATGATGGAAAACCATTTACCGCTAAGGACATCGAATATACATATAAGGTGTATGTTGATCCGAAAACACCGACAGCTTATTCAACAGACTTCCTTAAAGTCAAAGACTTCCGGGTAATTGACGATTATACGGTAGAAGTCGTTTACGACAAGCCGTACGCGCCTGCCCTAGGATCCTGGGGACAGGGCATGTTGCCGAGCCATCTCCTCGAGGGCCAAGATATAACTGAGAGCCCTCTTAAGAGACACCCTGTTGGAACTGGCCCATATAAATTTGAGGAATGGGTGACTGGCGAGAAAATTACTGTGGATAGCTTTCATGACTACTTTGAGGGTCGCCCATATATAGATAGGGTAATGACACGGATCATACCCGATCTGGCTACTATGTTTCTCGAACTCAAGGCCCTTTCTATAGACCAAATGGGATTAACCCCACTTCAATATGTACGTCAGACCAACACTAAATGGTTTAATGATAATTTCAACAAGTATAAATACTTGGGTTTTGGATACTCCTACTTGGGCTATAACCTGCAAGACTGGAAATTTAAGGACAGGCGCGTCCGACAAGCTTTAACCATGGCAATAGATAGAGAAAGTATCGTTCAGGGGGTACTGCTCGGACTAGGCGCTGTTACAGACACGCCATACAAGCCAGACACCTACTGGTACAACCAGAACGTAAAGAAATTTCCGTACGATCCGGAAAAGGCCAAACAGATGCTTGCCGAAGCTGGTTGGAAGGACACTAACAATGAGGGGGTGCTTGTAAAAGATGGTAAGCCCTTTGAATTTACGATCATAACAAATCATGGCAACGACATACGTAAGAATGCGGCGATAATAATACAAAGAGATTTAAAAAAGGTTGGGATAAAAGTCAGTATACGTGTGATTGAATGGGCCGCATTTCTCAAGAACTTTATCAATAAAAGGAACTTCGAAGCATGTCTCTTGGGTTGGGGAATCGGAATTGATCCTAGCCAAATTGATATATGGAATTCGAAGAAAACCGGTGAAAGTGAGCTAAATTTCGTTAACTATCAAAATCCAGAAGTCGACAAACTTCTTGATTTGGGAGCATCAACCTACGACAGGGAAGAACGCAAGAAATATTATGATAAATTTCAGGAAATTATTGCGGAAGATCAACCTTATACCTTTTTGTTTGTGCAATATGCTTTACCTATAATCAATTCCCGCTTCCATGGAATTGAACCGGCCCCGATCGGCATAGGTTACAATTTTACTAAATGGTACGTGCCCAAGCCTCTCCAGAAATATACTATTCAGCCCTAGTGGACATCTTATGAGATTTTTGGTCAAAAGAATTGCCTTGATGATCCCGACATTGATCGGGATCACAATCATTTCGTTCACTGTCATGAAAATGGCGCCTGGCGATCCAACGAGCCTGATGACGGACCTCAATCCCAACATGAACGAAGAGGCGGTAAAGAGAATCCGGGCCCATTACGGTCTTGACCAGCCTTGGAGCATCCAGTACTTTAAATGGCTCAGAAACATGGCAGTTCTCGATTTTGGGCGGTCTTTCGCGCCGGACAATAGGCCGGTGATTGACAAAATAGCCGAAAGAATTCCTATTACGCTTCTGATAAATATTCTTTCAATGGCCCTGATTTTTTCGGTGGCTATCCCCATAGGTGTGATGTCCGCTGTTAAGCAGGACTCCATGTTTGACAGGGTTTCCTCTCTAATTGTCTTCATAGGATTTGCCATACCTACTTTCTGGCTGGCTTTGTTAATGATGATTCTGTTCGGAGTAAAACTTGATTGGCTTCCTATTTCCGGATTCAGATCACTGAACTATTCCCATCTTTCGTCCGTAGGTCGGATACTGGATATAGGAAAACATCTTATTATGCCAATATTTGTCTCCGCATTCGGTGGGCTGGCCGGCATGAGTCGGTACATGCGCTCGAACATGCTTGAGGTGATCAGGCAGGACTACATAACAACGGCCCGGGCAAAAGGTCTGGACGAAAGGACCGTCATCTTTAAGCACGCTTTTAGAAACGCCTTGCTTCCGGTTATAACCATATTGGGGCTGTCCGTTCCCGGTTTGATTGGAGGAAGTGTCATTTTTGAAACGATCTTTGCGATCCCGGGCATGGGGCAGCTTTTTTATCAGTCCGTGATGATGCGAGACTATCCAACAATCATGGGGATACTCGTCATTGGGGCCGCCTTGACTCTGGTAGGGAATCTTCTCGCAGACCTGCTTTATTCCTGGGCGGACCCAAGAATCCGGGTTAGTGATTAATGGTGATATTAGTAGCGACCATAGCTCGAAACCTAAATCGTACATGGTCACACCACCTATGTCCTTTCGAGGTGTCTCGCAACGAGAAATTCAACCAAGCGGCAGGATAGATTTCTCACTGCGTTCGAAATGACATTGGCGGTCAGCGGTATAAAATGTTTCTGAATGAAGACTTTGTAAAACGAATTCGTAGAAATAAAATGGCCATGGCGGGTCTGGGCATAGTCGCCATTCTCTTCTGCGTCGCCATATCCGCAAATGAATTGGCGCCCTATCCTCCAGGTCGCATTGACACTTCAAATATTCTGGCGCCCCCGACATGGAAACACCTTTTAGGGACGGATGTATTGGGACGGGATGTATTATCGAGAATCATCCACGGAGCGGGTGTCTCTCTCAGTGTTGGTTTTGTGGCCGTGGGAATTTC
>JARLHM010000021.1 GCA_031292235.1 Syntrophaceae bacterium
ACAGCCACAGCCGAGGCCTCTATATTTATCTCTTTAGTTTTTTCTCCAAGCTCTATAGCTCCCTGCGGACATATCTGAGCGCACGCTTCACACTGAATACCTAGCGACTTGAGACATTTGTCGTTTGAGATATACAATCTGGAATCTAATGATGCCCTAAATAACGCGCCTTCTACAGGACAAACTTTTGAACAAAGGCCGCAATCATCGCATTTTTCATTAATGACTTGAGATTGCCGTTGCAAGATGAGAGCGTTAAATTTTCGACCTGCCTCGCTGAACGAATCGATTGTTGAATTTACCAAGATATCAGAACACTCGGCGCCCGCCAATTTGCTGAGACAGTCTTCAAGAAGGCAGGCGCCGCATTTTTGGCATGTTTCCGTAGCCTTGCACGCAAATTGTGATACATGGCCACCCAAAAAAGGCGCCTTTACCACTAATATTGATTGAATACCGAGACATGAGAGTTCCCAACTCAAACTCAGGCCCGTGATTCCTCCGCCAACTATAAGTACATCTTTTTTCATAATCCCTATGAAGAATTCTTCACAATTGTTAACTCAATTTCCTGTCTTTGATCAAACTATAGTAAAAAGTACTTTCATATCAATTAAAATTGTTCGTTCAGCCCTATTGGTCAAGAGACGGTTCGAGTTTAAGAGAATTAGAAGATCAATTTGTCCAACGGAGACACCGATTATCGAACCGTTTGCCTCAACTCATTTACAATATTGCCTGATTAATGCTAATTTAGATGACAAATTAAACACATTGAGACTAACTCTAATTTCTTGAAGGAGGATTTGAGATGGCCTTTTCGTTCCGCGGACGTTCAATAAACAAAGTGGGTGTCATTGGTTCTGGTCAAATCGGCCCTGATATCGCTTTGCATTTCGTAAAGGTATTGCACGGTTTTGACGCATCCGTCGTCGTAGTAGACATTGCCTTAGACGCGCTGGAAAAAGGCAAATCCAAATTGTTCAAGAAAATTGACAAGGGCGGACAAACGGGCGCTTTTAAGCCTGACGAAGTCGAGGGAATGAAAAGCCATGTCCTATTTACCTCTGATTACAATGAGCTTAAAGGGGCTGACCTTGTGGTTGAAGCCGCTACCGAAGACCTCCCTTTGAAAAAGCGCATTTTTAGACAAGTCGAGGAGCTTGTCTCTAAAGACACTATTCTCACTAGCAATTCCTCACATCTGGAACCCGAGCGCATTTTTGATGAACTTAAACTGAAGGGACGTTCATTGTGCACTCACTATTTTTTCCCGGCGGAGAGAAACCCTGCCATAGAAATTATTCCAGGAAAAGACACGAACCCCGAAACCACCGAGTTTATGATGAGATTTTATGAGAAGATCGGTAAAATACCGATCAAAGTGGGTTCAAGATATGGCTATGCTGTTGACCCGGTCTTCGAAGGACTACTTCTCGCCTGTGTGCAGTGCGTTGACGCCGGTCTCGGGGACACCAAGCAAGTTGACTACGTCGCTTCAAAGGCCCTAGGACTCACAGTCGGTCCTTTTACCGCTCACAACCTGACTGGCGGCAACCCAATAACCGCTCACGGTTTGTCGGAAATGCACGGAAGCCTAAACGCGTGGTTTAGAGTTCCCGATCGCCTGAAACAACTGCTTGAGTCAAAATCCGACTGGGTCGTTCCTGGCAGAGGGGAAAAGATTGAAGTATCTCCTGAAAAGGAAAAGCAGATTTCTGAAGAACTTATGGGAGCGTACTTCGCTATCGTGTGCGATATGCTGGATGCGGAGATTATCACAACAAGTGATTTTGATCTCCTGATTAGTGTTGCCCTCGACATGAAGCCTCCGTTTAGCTTTATGAATTCTGTTGGTGTTAAAAAGGCGTTTGAGTTAGTTGAAAACTTTGCGAATAAATATCCCCCAATGCCGGTTTCAAAGAAGTTGAAGGAACAGGCCGCTTCCGGAAATCCATGGGCAATTCTGGATGTCCTTTTTGAAAAACAGGGCGATGTTGGAATCATTACCATTAGACGGCCAAAAGCTCTTAACGCCTTAAACAGCAAGGTTTTTAAAGAGCTTAACACTTATTGCGATGTTATCAGAAATGACTCTGGAATTAAGGCCGCCGTAATTACGGGTTTCGGGAACAAGGCTTTCGTGGCCGGAGCGGACATCAAAGAAATGGCCGGCTTGACCGACCCGACCCAAGGGGAGCATTTTGCTCGCATCGGGCAAATCGCTTCCGCAGAACTGGAAAAACTGGGCAAACCTGTAGTTGCCGCTCTTAATGGTTTTGCATTGGGAGGTGGGTGTGAGCTGGCAATGTGTTGCACCGCTCGCGTAGCCTCAAAGGGCATGAAATTCTTCGCCGGTCAGCCGGAAGTAAACCTTGGTCTAATCCCTGGCATGGGTGGAACACAGAGACTGTCTCGGCTTGTTGGATTTGCCCGCGCGTCCGAGATGATTAGGACCGCTAAGCCAATCTCTAGCGCCCAGGCTTTACAATTCGGTTTGATCAATGAAGAAGTTGAAGGTGATGTTTTAGAGAGGGCAATAGCTTTAGCACAGGACATAGCCCATGGAAGACTCACGCCAAAACCTATGGAAATGGGTCCGGTTCCTAATTCCCCAGACGAACTTCCTGATGTTGATATTGGCCACCTATCCAGGGCCATTGACGCATTGGCGGTCCGTGCGATTCTGGAAGGTGGAAAGATGACTCTTGAAGATGGTCTTAAGAATGAGGCCCGGTTGTTCGGACAGTGCTGGACCACTGAGGACAATCGAATCGGCTTAAAGAATTTCATTGAGAAAGGGGCCAAATCAAAAGCCGAGTTCGTCCACCGTTAAAACTCACTTCAAAAAAACACATTACTTGAAAAAATCCTCGGGGTCATCTGGCTAGGTCCTCGAGGGTTTTTCATCAGGTGATTTCTCCCAAAACTCACATTATTTCGATATCTTTTGAGTTTCTTTAATTGTAGTAATGCGTGCCATCCTTAGTAAATCCAATCATTTGAATATAGTCAGACAAACTCTGATTTCCGAAAATATGATTCAACCGGGCGATGGGGTCATTCTGGCGGTTTCAGGCGGACCCGATTCTGTCGCTCTAACTCATATTATGTTCCAACTCAAAGAAGAGTTTTCTTGTAGGCTGATTATAGCTCATTTGGACCATTGCCTCAGAAACGAATCCGGACTGGATTTTGAGTTTGTAAAAGCGCTGGCTGAATCTCTTGGGATTGCGTTCTCCGGAAAACGTGTTGATTTGATCAAAATTGCCGCTCAAAAAAGAATTAGTGTCGAACACGCAGGCCGAATCGTTAGATACGATTTCTTGGAAGATACACGAGCCAAATTTGGGGCGAAGAAAATAGCGACAGCGCACAATGCGGACGACGTTATAGAAACATTATTGTTTAGACTGTTTCAGGGTTCCTCCCTGACGGGCCTTTCCGCTATCCCTTTGAAACGGGGGAACATAATTCGTCCTCTTTTGAGACTGCACAAAGCCCAAATTCTAGTATTTCTCGCTAGAGAAGGAAAACATTACGTAGTTGACCAAACAAATTTGAATTCCGAAACAGACAGAAACTTTGTTCGCAATCGTGTTATTCCCACTGTGCTTGAGAGGTTTCCGAATTTCCGGGGTCCTCTCTTACGAACCGCAAGGTTGATTCAGGAAGATGAGCGATATCTGGCTGACATGTCTAGTGACTTTTACCCAACGGTTATCAACCAAAGAGACAATTGTTTTGAAATAGACATTCCAAAAATTAATTCACTTCCACTGACCATCTCGTCAAGAATAGTACGGACTGTCCTGTTTGATCTATCTGGTCCACACACAAGGTGGACCAGATTTCATATTGATCTCATACTGACCGAATTGAAACGACCTAAACCCTATGTTAGTCTGAAACTGCCATTTGGCTTGTTTTTTCTAAAAGATTACGGGGCTGCAAGGATTTCCAGATTTGAAAAACAAGCCGGCTTCAGATATTGTCTCACCGTAGTGGGACCTGGAAAGATTCAAATACCAGGAACCGAAATGTGGCTTGATTTTAGGATAGTAGACGGCCCTATGCCTGACGCTGAACGAGGATTTCAAGTGGATAAAGTGTATTTTGACGCAAATTCAATAACATTTCCATTTGAGTTACGTCCTTTTGAGCCAGGCGATAGAATCACACCTTGGGGGGGGAATAATCCCGTTAAAATCAAGAAACTTTTTATCGATTCAAAAACTCCTCGGATGAATCGCTACAAACTCCCTATGGTTTTCAAGGGAGATAGCATAGTCTGGGTCCCTGGGCTCAGACGTTGCGCCGGATATGGTATAGACCAATCCACAAAGAGTATTTTGGAGATTTCTATGTTGCGGAAAATATTGTGTTCTGGGTCTGTCGTTTAGCTGTCTGGACTTATTAATGAGGCGATGGAAGGTTAGAGGCGTTCAATTGACAGGTCGCTCCAATTATTTCACATACAAAAACCGTTTTGAGAAATTCGCCTTAATAGGAATTTCTCTTCCGTTAATCCTTTTTGGATATATGTCCACCGTGTCTTTTGCAATCGACGATAATGGCGTCGACTGGGGGCTACATCAAAGCGCTGGAGTTGGCGATGAGAACGATTCTTATAGCGATGGGTACCTGGACGATTTTTTTCATGCTTTAAATATTGTGGAGAAGCATTTTGTTAAAGAACTTTCAGAAGATACCCTATTGAAAAACGCTGTTCAGAAGCTGGTTTTTATCACCCCGCCCTATTGTCAGGACAATCTGGTTTCAATTCAAAACTGTCCATATGATCCGCGTCGCTGTTTTTCTGATTCCATCATGATCGTATCAACCCGGTGCGGTTATGATCCGGATAAACTTTCAATAAAAGCCATGGACATGTTGCTTCGGGATATAGACCCGTATTCTTCGACTCTCGATTCCGCAATGATAAATGAACTGAAGATCGCTTCGTCCGGAAAATTTGCTGGTGTAGGAATGGTGGTAGGTTTTAGATTTGGAGAATATGTGGTGATATCTCCATTTGATGGGTCCCCAGCCTACCGTGCAGGTATCCGCGCAGGAGACAAATTGCTTGAGATTGACGGAGTGTCGCTTCACGGGCTAACTTTGTTTGAGGCTTTAAAAATGGTTCGTGGTCCGTCCGGTTCCGAAGTCAGGTTTAAAATTGAAGATCCACTGACAGAAAACATTCATAATGTCAAAATTAGACGAACATTGATAAAGGCGCCTTCAGTCAGATCAAAGTTACTCAGCGATGATGTTGGATATCTCAGACTTGTGAATTTTCAGAAGGATACACGCGACGAAGTACTAAAAGCCATTAACAGAATGAGGTCCGCCACTCACGGCGGTAATCTCCGAGGACTGATTTTGGATTTAAGAGACAACCCTGGAGGACTTTTGAACGAAGCTATTAGAATTTCCGATCTCTTCTTGAAATCCGGCGCCATAACTTCTCTCAGAAGTAGAGGCTCGAAATTGAACAGGGAGTTTCTCGCTACCGGCGCAGGGCCATTTGGTTCCCTCCCTATAATTGTATTGATAAACCATGGCACAGCTAGCGCTTCGGAAATCCTCGCAGGGGCGCTTCAGAATCGCAATAACACTTTGATCATTGGGAGAAGAAGTTTTGGGAAAGCCAGTGTCCAGGACATCTTTCCCATTAAGCCAGGATTGGCCCTAAGGCTAACCACCGCTCATTATTACACTGCAAACGGTTGTGACATAGTGGGCACGGGGATTCAACCTGATGTGCCTGTTAGCGAGGAACTTGAAAAAAGTCGGGATAGATTTGCCAGTGCGGACCTCGCCCGGATAGGAAATGATCGAGAAGTCAAGATGGCTTTAGATTTTCTAGTCTCAAAGAAATCGGGCCATTCTTCAAGCATGTTCATGAACTTATTCTGAAAATCCATCGGCTATGACTAAAATACCACATATATCTAATTATAATGAGAATTTACCGCCATTGCTTGCGTAATATTATATAAACATGTTTTTTAGTCCCATTATAACAAACAAAAAACTATTGTATTAATATTACTCTTGATTTTATTATCGGTTTTGTGTATGTTCTGTTTGCCTTTCATGGAAAAGGATTTCGAATTTAATTTTGATGCATTTCTGATTTAGGAGGTTGGACGAGCATGAGGCTGCCGGCTGGCCACGCTAAAAGGCTGTTTCTCGGATTCACTTGCTCGATTATGTTTTTAATAGTCTTGGCCCTCCTTATTGCGTACAATACGGAGGCCGAATCATCCAGCTTTATAAAATCTTCCATTGAAGACTATCCATTTACGATTAACATCCCTACAGCGAAACCCGAACTCACCATCGCATTTTACAGGAGGCTGGGTTTTAAAACGGCGGATGCTTTATCTTCAGGTCTAGATGTGTTTTCAATGGAAAAGGAAGGCACGCCTTATAAGCTTGAGATACTTTATAAGAAGTTCCCCGCCAAGGACGCTGCTAAAAATAGCGTTTCAGGAATGAGTTTTCGAGTTGGAAACCTGGAAGAATCTGTTAGGGAGTTCGAAGCCAAAGGACTCCGGTTTATCGAGAGAAGAGGCACACGAGACGGAGTGACTTACGCTTCCCTGGTGGATCCAAACGGAATAAGTGTTAAGCTTTTTGAGCCATAAGCAGTTAATTGAGCCTTTTGTCTAGAGCATGGGGCTCAACATACCATTTATACCAAATACTATTTATATTTAAAAAGTTCTCTTCTTATCTGATCAATATCTTCCGTTTCAGGGGTAAAGGGGAAATTACGTATATTAGGTCCTGGTTTCTCGTTACCATATGGCCTGTTACAAGCCACTTTCCCGTCAGGACCTGGACATCCCGAAGTTTCAAAAGGATGACCGGTTTTTATCGCTTCTTCAAATTCATTCGCTCCAATTTCAAAACCAAGTATCCTGCCCTGATCGTCAAAGGTTAATGATTCGGTATCAATTTTGTCGTTGTCAATCAACCACCTCGCCAACTGTATGCGTCTATAAGTTCCTATAGGGGGAGGAGACACCGATTGCATGGCTGATCCCTGTTCCGGGAAGAACGAGAACAAGTGAGTCGATCCTCCCATCCTTTTGGCTCTGGCTATCGCTGAAACCATTTCTTGTTCAGTTTCTCCAATTCCGCAGATTAGATGGACGCCCGCCATTCCCATTCCAAAAATCTCAAGGCTTTGTTCATAAACTTTCCAATATTTGTTCCAATCGTGCGGGCCTTTGACGGGTTTTCCGCGCAATTTAACAAACAAGTCCTCTGTAGCCGCATCAACCGCTACACCAATCCTTTCAGCTCCAGCTTCTTTCATGGCAACAAGGTCATCTCGATTCAGGAGTGTAGGGGTAATCAATAAAGATACAGCCAAGGAAGTCTCTTTAGTGATTTTTTCACAGATTGAAATGACATCCCGCCTACTTTTCGGATGCGTTATCATTGAAATGCAGACCCTATTTACATGATTAGGAGCTTTTTTTATTGCGTCTATAATTTCATCAGCAGGGTAGAACCTCCATGGTACC
>JARLHM010000174.1 GCA_031292235.1 Syntrophaceae bacterium
ACCCCATGCTTGCTTACCGAATAAATCTTGTATGCCGGCACGTCTGGGCCTTTGTGACACTGTGAACAAGTATAGGGTTTTCTCGCCATCTCAATTGAAAATTGATGACGTGTGTGACAAGCAGAACATGACCCTCGGCTCCCGTCAGGATTTAAACGGCCAACTCCGTCATTCGGCCAACCTGACAATTCGACAAATTCCAAATCACCATAGTCGGTGGAGCGCACCTTCTTATTAATTACTTTGAGTTCCGTGCCATGACAGGAGTAACAAGATTCTGAATTCGTCTGTTCGTCAGCTTCCTTAATTATTGTACCCTTTTTGCTAAGCTCCTGGGTACCGTTTATGGTCTTCATGAGCATCCCGAACACGGGGTTCTTGGAAAGGTTTGTGTGGGCGAAAGCCATAATATTTTTCTGGAACTGCGATTCTTCAACAGGATGACAAGTCGCACAGTCTTTTGGTGTGACCGTCAAATGGACTTTTTGATCATTGTGATCCATTGTATCGGTATGGGCTGCTGAATTAACCAGGTGACATTCAGCGCAACCTACAACCACATTTTTTAGTTGGTCCGGCAAAGTGTTTGCCGATATTCGTCGTTCGAGTTCCGAACGTTCGAGAGCTTTTGTAGGGGTTATTTTAGAATGCGCGCTACGCCTCCAATCAGCGACAATCGCCGGTGTAACTGAACTGTGGCAAGCGATACAATCTTGTGTCAAATCACTGATAGGTTGTTCTTCTGCCAGGCATAGAGACCACCCCCAAAATGCCCACGATAAAACGAACAAAAAAACGAATCGTAACGAAAAATCTTCGCTCAATTTAGCCATCATTCCACACCACCTGAAAACAAAGTCATCGAACAACAAGCGAACTTTTTAAACGGTTGACATTGGGTATGACCGTTTTTGGATCTATCATATGAGATTTTAAGAATCCGCTCTCGAGTTAGGCTCGGCTTATTCGGGACCGGATTCAGCTTCTACAATTTTTTAAGTTCCTTAATAAGGTTTTCCAGCTTTGGCATGGAGTTTATGTCATGGACATCTACGTAACGGATAACACCTTTTTTGTCGATTACAAACAATGCTCGTTCCGACACTCCATTTGACCTTAAAATACCATATTTTTTCGCCACCGCCCCGTGGGGCCAAAAATCAGAAGCCACAGGGAACCACAAATCGCCCATTTCTTTTGTCCATGCATGCAGAGTTGGGATGTTGTCTACAGAAATCCCGATCAATTGAGCGTCATACTTGTCGAACAGGTCTTTAGCAATGTTGTAACCGGGCCACTGTTGAGAGCATACCGGAGTCCAGGCAGCGGGCACAAAAGACAAAACAACATTTTTCTTGTTGAGGTATTGGCTTAGTGTGATGGGGCCACCGGACAATGTGGGCAAAGAAAAGTCGGGAGCGATGTCCCCAGCCTTCAGCTTGGTAGAGCTGTCTATTGCTTTCAGCTTCCCGGGATCGTAGATCGACGAATCAGCGGGAACTGAGGCGCCCCAGGACAATGACAAGGCCAGAAGTTGCCACAAACCTATAAAAGACATGACCACAACAACACTGTGTATCTTACGCATGGTAATCAACCTCTAGGTGAATTCGACACTGTCACAAGCTCTTTTAAAAATTCGCCGGCATTCTTTATCGCTCCAACCTTGGTAAAAACTATTTTAAACTTGCCATCCACCACCAATTTTCCAACCAGGAAAGTAGGCGTACGAATGTTCTCGGTCAGGGCCTTCTGTACGAGAAAATTGTCATCGGCTATGAGTGGAAACGAAACATTAAATTTTTTTTTGAAAACACTGACTTCGTACGGAGTGTTACCTACTCCGATTCCTACAATTTTAATATTGTCCCGAAGCGACGGAACCTTAAGTATCAGATCATGTAACTCATTGACCACCGGTGCGTCACGCTGACATATGGGGCAGTACATACTAAAGATCTCAATGATAATAAATTTTGCCCTTATCTGGGGCAGCTTGAAAGTCGGCCCATCATGAAGTCCCAAATATTTTTTATCGGCTAAGTTTTCTGGAGCGTCAAATTTGAGATTCGTCAAGACATTTGAATTTACGGTCAATTCTTGAGAAGTGACCAGTTCAGGCGCCAGTAACATCAACCCAATAAAAAAGACCATTAAAACATTAGCTTTGTTCATATTCGCCCCAATCAGTGATTCATAAGACTCAAGAAACAGCTTAACCACCCATTGGTTTAAACATCTTTTTACCTGCGCCACATATAGGACATTTCCAATCGTCGGGCAGATCTTCAAAAGCAACCCCTTTAGGAATCTTACCCTTCCGGTCCCCCTTCTCGGGATTGTACATGTAACCGCAATTTGTAGTCTGACATTGATAAATTTTCATACCACCTTCCACAACCACCTCCGAGGAGTTACGCCGGATTGATTCCATGTTCCACAATCCTTTTGGAGGTAATTCAAACCGGCGCTAAAGACACCTTAGCTATAATGAAGCGCTGATGCCATTTTGTTATTTGTGATAGCAAGACATTACTAGTCAGCACAATTGATAGAAAATCTTAAGCTTTCCAAAGACCGTGCAGATTGCAATACTCACGGGCCGTGAATTCGCCTGAGACAGGGAAAAAGGCTTCCGGGGCTTCTCCCGGCTTGAGGAATTGCCTGTAGGCCTTCCCATCATCAGCCACGATTTCTATCCATTCAATGTGGTGCTTCTCTTCCATTGGATGGGCAACGCTGCCGACTTTAACTTTCAAGCCACCATCAATAGTCTCTTTGACCGGAACGTGTTTTTCCTTTGCAGCATCTACGGTATTCGCTACAAAGAGCTTCATTGGCTGGCCACAACAAACTAGTTGCCCTTGACCGGTGTGAATCATCTCAACGATGTTCCCACATACCTCGCATTTCCAAACCTGCAGTAATTCTGTCATTTTCTTAACACCTCCAAATGTTTTTGATCTCGACTCGTTTCAATCTGAAAAAGCTGACTGATTAGTAAACGCCCAATAATATACTAGAACCTAGCGGGTGAATCACCAGTTTTCCGCAAGGATCTCAAAGTAAGCCTTGGGGTGAGCGCAAGCAGGACAGGAATCCGGCGCCGCTGTCCCTTCATGTAGATAGCCACAGTTGATACACCGCCACACTACCGGCTTATCCCTTTTGAAAACCTTGCCTGATTCAACGTTTTTGAGAAGGTCCAGATAACGTTTTTCATGTTGCTTTTCCGCAACGCAAACAGCTTCCCAAATTCGCGCCGCAACTTCAAGACCTTCAGATCTCGCTACCTTGGCAAATCCGGGATACATTTCTGTCCATTCAAAATGCTCACCCGCTGCGGAAGCCTTCAGGTTATCGGCTGTTCCAGCCACGATTCCCGAAGGAAAAGCCGCCTGAACGAGGGTCTCACCACCCTCTAACTGTTTGAAAAAACGCTTTGCGTGCTCTTTTTCCTGGTTAGCTGTTTCGTCAAAAATCTGCGCGATTTGAATCAGACCTTCTTTACGAGCCTGAGAAGAAAAATACGTGTATCTATTCCGCGCCTGAGATTCTCCAGCAAACGAAGTTATCAGGTTTCTTTCTGTTTCCGATCCTTTTAGTGAAACCATTTAATCTTTCCTCCCAATAGTGTTTCTCTTAATTTCCAAAATCTTGATTTTCCCTTTTCTTGATCTTTGAGCGCTACATTCTGGACATAACCCCCCGAATTCCAACTTATGCCACAAGACCTCGTAATCACTCACAGTAGTAGCCGTGTCATCAATTGATTTCATTGCAGGAAGTTTCAAGTCATCAACCCTTCCACATCTAATACATCTTATGTGGTAGTGGTTGTCGATGGTTCCGTCGAAACGTTTTTGCGTCCCGGCCATTTCAAGTTTTTGAATCAACCCTGATTCGGACAGCAACTCCAGGTTTCGATAAACAGTCCCCAAGCTGATTCTCGGCAAACGCTTACGCACTATGTCATAGATTTCGTTTGCCGTTGGATGGGAAGTCAGTTTGCCTAGCTCTTCCAGTATGACCCGTCTTTGTGAAGTCTGTCTGAGGTATCCAGCCATTTTGTTCGCGCCTAAAACGTAATGGTAACTATTACTAACTAGTGCCTTAACCACATACTTGTCAAGAGATAACTGGTCAAGAAACTTGCAAATTATAATTAAGCACTAGTCTTACTGTGTCAACACGAACATGGGCAGCCGAAATTGAAGCGGCGTGCTACTTAATCAATACGTCTTAAATAAAGACATGAACTGGAAGTTGGTTGAGTCAAATAGACCCTGGTCAGTTATTTTGATTTCAGGAATGGGGGTTAAAGCCATGAACGAGAGTGTGGCAAAAGGCGCGTCGAGGGAGCATCCCAAATTTCTAGTGGCGGTTTCGCAATCAGTGAGCCTTGTTTTAACTTCGCCAATTGGTAGATTAGACATCAGCCCACCGATTTCTAAAGGCAATGATGCGCGCACCTCTCCATCAACCACTACGGCTAAACCTCCCTCCATTTCGGATATGGTCTTAGCGGCGACAAGCATGTCGGAATCGTTTACGCCGACTACAACAATGTTGTGCGAGTCATGGGCAACGGATGATGCTATTGCTCCCTTTTTAAGTCCAAATCCTTTGATAAGGCCTACCGCGTAGGCCCCTGAGCCGTGATGTCGCTCTATTACCGCAATTTTCAGCAGGTCTCTCTCAACATCTGAACTGACCATTCCATCGGCACTGGGTGTTTTTTCGACGGACCGTTTGGTCATGATTTGCCCTGGAACTACCTGAATCACATTTACAGCGGGACCTTCAGCAATCACTTTGAAGTCGGTCACGCGATCCCATGCCACATTGCAACTCGGCGGAAGTTTCGAAACACCTGAATTGGAACATTTCCCAATGAACTGTCCTTCTTCAGAAACCTTAAGGCCTCCGCAGTACACGGATTTGACTTTAAATTTTTCCAAGTCTTCCAGAATGACAAGATCGGCTTTATACCCTGGTAAAATGGCCCCGACATTCTTGAGACCAAAATAGGTGGCTGGATTAATTGTTACCATCTGTATCGCTCTTACTGGATCTACCCCCTTACCTCGCACACGTTGCAACAGATAATTGAGATGGCCTTTGCTCAAGATGTCGTCCGGATGCAGGTCATCAGCTACCAGCATGATATTTCGAGAGTTATGAGAGTTTACAAGGGGCAACAACGAATCCAGATTTTTTGCCGCCGACCCTTCCCTGATCATAATTCTCATGCCTATATCCAGTTTCTCTCTAGCTTCTTCCAAACTAAAGCATTCGTGGTCGGACCCGATACCCGCTATTCTATACGCGGTGAGGTCTTTCCCTGAGAGGCCGGGGGCATGCCCGTCGATTATTCTATCCTTGAAAACACTGATCTTCTTGAGAATATCCTGATCCATTAGAATCACGCCAGGGAAATTCATCATTTCAGCCAAGCCTAGGATTCGCTCATGTTCCCGGAATTTAACCATATCATCCGATCCTAATGTCGCTCCCGATGTTTCAAAAGGTGTAGCCGGGACACACGAGGGGAACATCACAAAAACGCGTAGAGGAAGTCCCTCGCTTGAATCGAGAATATATTTTATCCCAGCCAGACCGTGAACATTTGCTATTTCGTGTGGATCGGTCACTACAGCGGTAGTACCCAGAGGAACAACGTTGCGAGCCAGTTCAGTAATGGTAAGCATGCTGGATTCCAGGTGAATGTGACCGTCAATAAAACCCGGAGCTACGAAAGCGCCATGCAAATCAACTGCGTGTTTAGTTTCATATTCTCCAAATCCTATTATTATATCCTTGTGTACAGCGATAGACGCGTTATGTATTCGCCCCGAGAAAACATTGACGACATTTGCGTTTTTCAGCAACAAGTCAACTGGTTCATTTCCAAGAGCTAGAATTATTTTTTCTTTTATATCCATATTAATTACTCCATATTTCAAAAATCACTTGCAATGAGGCCGTATGCCCCAATTTAGACGCTCAAACAAGGGCTCCGTCCAAAGCTCTACGACAGTCGCAGTCTTCAAAATTTATCGAAGGAGCCGCGGTCAAAAATATCTTTTTGACATTATTAACGTTCTTTTTCATGGTGGAGGCTATCATTTCCCAGGTAACAGCTTCATCAGAGTGTCGCCAGCAGTCATAATCAGTGCTCATTGCCACGACTGCGTAACAGATCCCGACTTCACGGGCTAGAGTCGCCTCTGGCGATGTTGACATATTGACTATGTCGGCGCCCAAGGCACGAAACATTTTGCTTTCAGCCCTTGTAGAGAACCTAGGTCCTTCAATAGTTACAACAACTCCACCGGCATGGAATCTTATCGTTTGAGCGTTCGCCGCCTCTATTAATACCTTCCGCATATGCTCGCAGAATGGGTCCGCCATAGATACGTGGGCCACCTGGTCTCCTTCGTGAAAAGTTGACTTCCTATTCCTGGTCCAATCAATGAATTGGTCCGGGAAAACCAGGTGTCCGGGTTCTATTTCCTCCCGTAAGGAACCACAAGCGGTCGTAGCTATGACATGGGTAACTCCAAGTTCTTTCATGGCCCAGATATTCGCCCTATAGTTTACCTGGGAAGGAGCTATTCTGTGGCCCTTACCATGACGATTCAGCGACACAACCTCCGTTGAACCCAGCAATCCTATCACAGGGTCAGCGGAAAGATGGCCAAAAGGTGTGCCCATTTTAATTGCTTTGGTGGACAATAGAAAATCCGGCTCATCGAATCCTGATCCGCCAATGATCCCGATTTTGATCAAAGTCGTCTCCTTTATTTAGTACAATTTGAGATTGGATGCGAGAATGTATTCGCTTGCGCGACTTGTTCTATTTTCTGAAAAGATTACAATTCTTCGGCACTTATAGATTGACATTACAATATGTTATGCAATAGATTTTGAATTGTAAATGATTTTCAGAAACTATCGATTTATTCTGGAGGTATCAGCAAACTGTACTCCGGCAAGCTGAAAAGAATAGCCTTATTATTTGTTTTAATGGGAGTTTTTTGCCATTGGTCGTCAGTTATCAGTGCTGAAAACGAACCCACAGGCGCGTGTTCTTTCCTCGGCGTAAAAAAAACAGATAGGGTAGGCAAGACCAAACCGGAGCCAGACGGCGTTCCTGACGCTGTATTTTCTCTTACGTTTTCAACACCTCTCGCGGACAAAAGAATTGAAGAAATCGAAATCATGGCCTCGAATCCTTCTAAATCGTGGACCTCGCATCTTGAAGGTCACAACTCGGATTATCTCGGAATTGCCCTGGCAAAAAATCCATCCGACATTTTAAACCGTAAAGAGGGGGAGCTTAAATCGTGTCCTCTAACTGACCAGAATTTGCTTCTTTTTGTGACTGACGATGGACAGTTTTCTAAACAGGATCGAAAATATCAAGTTCGGGTAATGTTCACGGATGGTACGGTTTTTAACAAGCAGGCCCAGGTGGAGTCAGGCGTCAGTCCAACGGCAGAGACATCAGGACAGGCGGTTTATCCTGTTAGGATGTCCGCGTACTCGAAAGGAATTTCAAATTACGACGCGGTTGGATTCGGCAAAAAAATTGAGGGAGACAACAAGCCTGACGGCCTTTTCGAACTCAAACTGGAAACCAAGGATAGAGAGATAAGCGCAATAGAAATTAGAAATATAGATGGTGAAAAGGCCGTCTGGGACACGGTTCCAATAAGCCATAATCCTCCTATAGGCGTTGCGTTGAAAAATGAGCCGACACGATTGATCAATGAGCCGGACGGATCATTTAAGCTTCGAATTAAAGACAAGGTTGATCTAAATCTGTATGTCGCCGATAACGGGGCTATAGAAGGAGGCAAAACAGATTTTAGAGTTAATGTGGCGTTTTCAGATGGGCAAATCTATTGGACAAAAGCAGAAAAATCCCCTCTAACCGACAAAGAGTCTTCCGAGGAAACCGCCACCAACGAAGGCGGGGGAACTAAGGTCAATTTCCTGGGCGAGTGGCTTGGTTTCTTTCCAACTGACGCTGTGGGGCCATATCCTGAAATAAAACCGGACGGCAAGCCTGACTCGGTGTTTGGTTTAGATATAGATGTTAACCCGAAGAATACAATTACTGGGATTGAAATCAACAGCGTGACTGGAGTTGTCAGAAAATGGGGTACCTTCGGGACCGCTGACGGAGCGTGGGGTCTGGCGGTCGCTTATCAGAGGGCGCCCACCGCCCTCCTAAATAAACCTGACGGTTCAATATCTATCCCAATTGAAGGAAGGACACAGTTTTATCTTTACGCCTACGATCCTGGAGATCTGGCCCGGACGAACCAAAACCTGAGGATCATTATCCGCCTCGCAGATGGTTCCTATTATCAACAGATGGTAAAAAAGGGACTTGCGACAACTTCTACCGTCGCTCCGGAAGTTGAGACGGGTCCAAAAGCCAAAGGCCTCATTACGTGTGAGTTTAGAGGCTTTCTGGCTGATCTGGTAAACACGAGCACCCGACCGGGAAAAGACGGGTACCTGGATGGAACTTTCATAATGAAGCTCCAGGTTGAAGACAAAAAACTGCAGCGGGTTGATCTGTTGGGGCCAGATGGAGTGGTCAGATGGTCTAGTGAGCCTAAAGCGCCTGAAATGTTTTTAGGAGTGGCCCTATATCCGAAAATCTATCAGTTGATTAATGCGAAGGGTGGGCCGCTAAATACTCTTGTTACGGGCCGAAGAACCATTTATCTGTATGCCGCGGACAACGGCCTGCTATCTGATCCAAAGTCCAAACTTACTGTAAATGCCGTATTTGGCGACAAAACGTCGTTATCCACCGAAGTCGTCAAGTAAATTGCAGCTATAAACTCGCCTCCGGATAATTCACAGCCACCTTGACATGCATATGACCGTTGGCTATTGTCGATGTTGTCTCATTTGGAGTTCAATAGGTAGCTCTTTATGACGCATTTTTATAATAATTCCCTTTTCAGTGCGAAGTCAAAAGAGCTAACATATTAGAATCGCAGTAGCTCTATTGGAGGTCACCGTGATTGTAGCCAAACCGAAACCATTTGAGGAATTAGTTGAAATGTTAAGGAATTTTTCTCGGGTTTTGGTTGCTGGCTGCGGAACTTGCGTTGCGGTTTGCCTTGCCGGCGGAGAGAAGGAGGCTGGAATTCTAGCGACACAGCTTGAACTGGTATTTCGGGATCGCGATTTCAAATCGTTCGCGGCTACTGTTGAGCGCCAATGTGATCGGGAATTCCTGGTTTTATTTCGAGGCCATATAGAACAGGCAGACGCTGTGCTGTCGCTCGCGTGCGGCGCAGGGATCCAGTTCCTCGCTGAAATGTATCCTGACAAACCAATTTTCCCAGGTGTAGACACAAGTTTTATCGGTGTCAATGAAGGAGCTGGAATCTGGAGCGAACGCTGCAGAGCATGCAATCAATGCTACTTGGGTCTCACCGGAGGTATTTGTCCCGTAACGATGTGTGCTAAAGGCCTCCTTAATGGACCATGTGGAGGCCCATCTAACGGTAAATGTGAAACAAGTCCTGAACGGGACTGCGCATGGGTCAAAATTGTAGAACGCCTGAAAAGCCAATCCCGTCTTGACATCCTGACTAACATAACTCCCCCTCGCAACTATGGTCTTAGCGAAAAACCCGCAAAATTGGTACGGGAGGATTATCAAAAAAGATTCTGAGCTGCGTCTCTTTGGGGTACGAGAGGAAGATCATGAAACTTGAAGAAGTGGTTCGTAATCGTAAGAGTGTCAGGGCTTTCAGCCCCAACTCGGTTCCAAGAGAAACTATTTCCAGGGTAGTCGAATTGGCGCGCTGGGCACCATCATGGGGGAATACCCAACCGTGGGAAATAGTCGTCGCCGACGGCCCTAAAGCAAAAGAACTCGCCGACGCGTTTGAAGCAGAAGGCAAAAAAGGGGCTACTCCCCGACCAAGTATTTCCATGCCGGTGAATTTTTCCGGTGTCTATAAAGACCGCTATATGAATCTTGGTAAAAACCTTCTGGCATTTATGGGCATCGCTCGTGAAGACAAGGAAGCCAGAATGGGCCATTATCTTAATATGTACAGGTTCTTTGGCGCCCCTGCCGTTGTATATCTGGTAATAGACGGTGATCTCAATGAGCCTTATTCGTGTCTCGATGTTGGATCAATTGGAACGACTATTTGTTACGCCGCCATGGCTCACGGTTTGGGCACAATATACCTTGCAGCTTCAATGCATTTTCCGGATATTGTCAAACGAGTCCTAGACATTCCGGAAACAAAGAAAATAGTCATTGGTATAGCTATTGGTTACCCAGAATCGGATAAACCAGCAGCGGTTTTCCGAAGTGATAGGGCGCCATTGGAAGAAATTCTGCGTTTTGCTTAAGACCTAAAATTGTTATACGGCAATCTTTGGTGGCTGAGATTTTGAATTGACGAACTACTGCCAAAAGATTAGAAATGTTTATTGGGTAGTTCTTTTTCAGGTATTGGTATAGATCAAACTGATTTCATTTAAGAAAATGATTCCATGGGGAAACTGGTAGCCGCTTGGTAGCGCCTTTTGGAATCCAGGAGTTCACATAACGCCATGAAGCGGCGTGATTTCATAAAATCTTTAGGAATAGCCGGCGCAATCTCTTTTCTTCCGCTCGGAACGTCAAAAGCGTTTTCGGATAAGAAACCAACCACGCCCTTGCCCTACTTCGAGGCTGAGAAATCCACTCTCAATGCGCCTTTTTCTTTATGTTTCGATTCGACCGGTGACCTGCTTGTAACTGATCCCTCGTTATATCGTGTTTTTAGACTGAGCAGCTCTTTGAAGGTGGTTGATTCATTTGGAATTCCGGGTTCGGCTCCCGGCTCATTTAATTATCCTAAAGGAATTATTTCAGATTCTAACGATTTTGTTTACGTAGTTGATTCAAATAACTGCCGCGTTCAGATTTTTGATCCGGCGGGTAAACTTTTTAAAATTGTCGGCGCTATTGGATCCATAGGCGGATTGTTCGCTACACCTCAAGGAGTGTGTATAGGTCCCAAAAATAGAATGCTTGTAGCGGACACAAGAAACCATCGGATTCAAATTTTTGATTCATTTAGGCTGGTTTCAGTTATAGGCGAATTGGGTGACAAAGATAATCAGTTTAGATTGCCTACGGCGTGTCAAACAAACTCTGATGGGGAAATATTGGTACTGGATAGTAAACATGGGCTGGTTAAAATCTTCGACAAGGACGGAAATTTCAAGAGAAGTTTCGGTGGTGACGGAAGAGCGCCGGGTTTACTTAACGCTCCCCAAGGGATGATTTTGGATACTTCCGGCTCGGTTATAGTCGCCGACACGGGTAATCAGAGAGTACAGAAATTTGATTATAACGGAAAGCTTGTCAAAGTTTGGGAAGTTGAGGGGTCCGGCTTACCTCTCTTCCAAACACCTACGTCGGTGGCGCAAAAAGATGGGCTTCTTTTTGTGGCGGATTCGGGTAAAGGTCATATAATTAAGCTTTCGGAAAATTGATTACTATAACTTTCGGAAAATCTAATAAATGAACCTTGAACACGTAACTCTTCTTTTTCTTATCGCTGTGTTTATCCTGGCTGAAATATACAGAGCACGACGATCTATAAGGGGAATTATCGTATCAGTTGAAGATTCAGGACCACAAAATTTCCTTGGAGAGATCAGGACTGCCGTGGTCAAATTAAGATCTGGTGAAGAAGTAACGGCTAAGCTAACACAGTGCGCCGCTTGCATTGCAAAAATCCAGCTAGGTTCGGAAGTAAAAGTCTTCAATTCGTCAGATGGTTACACAATTGACCCCGTATGGTTCCGATCGAAAAATCAATGCGGTTTCTCTGAAAATATTCACGCGCGCCGCTGACTGTTTTCGTCGGATGTGAATTTGGCGCAATTGATTTAGACTGATGTAGTGGAGTTTTTCTTGGAGTTCTTAGGATATATAACTTTAGCGATTTTCCTCGGATTAATGTTGCTGACACTGTTTGGCTATATTAGAACTCCAGTCCAGACTGTTCTCGTGTTATCCACGATTCTATGTTTGGTTGTAGGCGGATTGTTCCGTTTCAGCGCCTATGGATGGAATTCCGTGGCGTTGATGCCGAACGAGTTCCTCGGTGGCATCATTCTACATCCGATAACAGCCTTACTTACTGGGTTGTTCCTTGCTGGAGGCTTAAAGGCCTCAGGAGGATTCGAGGCTCTTAAAGCCATTCTTGGTTATTTAAGACGCAGCCCGATCGGTCTAGTTGGTACCCTTGTAATACTCATAAACTTACCGGTAATATCCTCATTACCATGCGGTAGAATTCTAGCGGCGGCTTTGTTGCCATTGTTGTTTACTTTTGGTTTCGAAGGCGGTCTCGGAATTCTTACCAAATCGCAGCTAATTGTCTTGATAGGGGCTTTTACCAGGAATTCAATGGGATCCTGTGGTCCTTCACCTATCGGAGGCGTAGGTCAGATTGCGGAAGGGTTCCTGGGGAGTTTTTTTCCAACAGCGTCTGATGGAATTTTAAGGGCTCCTCAGGCATTCGCCTTAATGCTTGGAACAGCGATAGTCGCTCTGTTTCTCAAGTTCGTTAGCCAGAAACTCTATCCTGATGATGTTGCGCTTAGAGAAGCCCCCGCGGGTTTTGCGACACAAAGTGGTGGGACAGAAGTCCGGATAAAAGCCCCTATTCAAGGTTTTATCGCACTTGCAATATTTGTCATTTCTCTGTTGATCGCAATATTCCAACCATTGGGCAAAATGCCAGTGCAATCAGTCTTGGTGGCTGGCGCTTTACTCATGATAGTGGTGTGTCGAATTCGCTTAAATGACTTGCTCGAGGGAATAATCCTTTTACCGGTAACAGCCATGGCCGCAGGGTTCTTGGCTGCTGGAGCGCTAGCCGCAACTGGTGGATTTGTGGCGTTGGCGTCTATTTTGAATAGCCTGGTTTCGATTAAGGCGCTTGGCGTAGCCGGCATGTTAGCGATCTTTGTTCAGTTTCAGACTATTCTTCCTCTTTCGTGCGCGCGAATATTGACAGCCGCTTTGGTGCCCACACTTTACTTGTTCGGCCCAGCTCAATTTAATTTTCTCAGTTGGTCTCAACTGGCTATTGTCATGGCGGCGTACATAATTAACGCGACGACTTCTTGCGGCCCTTCTCCTCTTGGTGGAGGTGGAATGATGGGAGAAGGCACAATGCGAGCTGAAACTGGATTTATTAAAGGGGCTTACACCTTCGCTTCTATGGCCGTTATGGCTCCTATGGCCGCTATTTTCATGAAATTTTTGAATTTGTCAGTATTCCAGCCCTCGGACCCTGGGTTTGCACGAAACATTTATATGATTGGGGCATTCGCTCTGGTAATAGCGGGTGTGAATATCACTTTCATATTTTTGGGATCTAGAATTTTCAATCCCAACATTTCCCGCAATTTTTTCGTTCAACTCTTGGGTTTTTTATTTAGTGGTGGGTTTGGAGGCGGCATTCTGGCGTTTGCCCTATTTGAAATGGACGCCACAAAAATTTGTCAGGGTGTTTTGGGAGGAGTAATTGCGGCCGCCTTGATCGGGCTCATGGTCCCGAAGACGTTGTCCAAGAGACTTTCCGCCACACTCACAGGACCGATGCTATGATCGAGTATATTCTTTTATGGGACATTTATAGGCGTACGCTTCCCATAGACATGTGGATATCGTCTGAGAGTAGGGTATTTTAAGTGTTGCTGTGGATCATATTTGCTTTTGTAGGAGTTTTATCCGGGTTAATCATAGCCTGCGCTTTAGAAATGACCTCACCTAAAGAACTTTTTCAGGGCGCGTTAGGCGGCCTTATAGCTGGTTTACTGATGTCGGCCATGTTGCCGCATTAAATTGATTGCTCGTTAGAAATAGGAATTGGGATGTCGGATAAGGAAAGGCTTCCTAAAATAGGCGAAAAGCGGTCGGATTCTAATCAGCCGTTAATACTTCCAGGTATTCATCGCTACCAGTTTTTCAGCAATTTGAAAGACCGGGGTTGGACTCTCAATCTGGATAGAGTAGCATTGTTTGGTGTTGTCTCAGCCCTACTGGCCACAATAATTAAGCCTTTGCTTCGAGGAAATCCGGCTACGATTTATTGTTATGAATGTCGAGCGTGCTATGCGACGCAGGACAGATGTCCGGTTGGAATATCATTGCAAGCGGAACTCGTGGTAGCTGGTCGAGTGCTGGATTATGATCGATTTATCCGAAATGGTGGGTTGAAGTGTATCAGGTGTGGTAATTGCCAGAGTTACTGCGTCCAATATCTGCCACTTCCTAAGATGTTCGAGGTTATGCAGCAAGAAACGAGACGCGCCATAGTGGCTGGAATTGTTCCGCGCGAATCTTTAACACGAGGTCTTGAAAAGGGTCTAGTGGGTAAGGAATTTATTGATGACGTTGTCAGATCTATTGCATGACCCTATAAGCTTTTTTTGGAACGCGTTGAAAACCAGAGGCGTCCGGCTAGTCGTGTATGCGATCGTCGTGACGGCTATATTCCCATCAAGTCGTTTTATTCTATTGATAGCTGTTATTCTGGCTTTGGGCTCCATTTGGTGGAGAGAATATTGTTTTAATCGAAACTCCAAGGTTATCTATCTTTTGGCTTTTATAGCCTTTTTGCTGATCGGGTATGTTGTGACATTTGTTAAGGTAAAAAATGTAGATGAGCTTCGATTCGGCATGACCCCATGGGGTGACGGAATTTATCAGGTCACAGATGGCAAATACACCGGAGAAGGGCAAGGTTATCGCGGCCCTATCAAGGTGGAAGTGCAAGTCAAGGACCATCGGATTATTGGTATCAAAACCTTGGATTACCCCGACTTGATTTCCGTGCTGGACAATCAGATAAAAATATTCAAGCAGCAGCTATTAGCCCAGGGCCGTTTGTTCGCTCCAGGGCAACCCGAGATGCTTCGCGGAGCCAGACAGACACTTACCGGATATGTCAACGCTATTCAGGATGCTTTATCAAAAGGGATTCCGGATTTTCCCCGTTATGATTGGTTCTCAAGAACCTTTCTTAGCCTTTTCATTGGCCAAGCCCCTAATCGCGTTACATTGAACGCTCTTGCGATCCTGTTTGCTGTTTTTATGGTTTTTGAATATGCGTTTCAATCTATGCTCATTCCTGGGACAGGGCGTTCTATAAACTGTTACAATTGCGCCTCCTGTGTGGGGGTTTGTCCCGTTAAGGAAGTAGAAGGCGTTCAAATACCTATGGGGCTAG
>JARLHM010000175.1 GCA_031292235.1 Syntrophaceae bacterium
CGACTGCATGATATTTATCAGGATGTTCGCGCCGGAAGACGAGGCCAGGGGGTCTATTTATAAGGCTCGTCCCGAGCATTAGGATTGCTGGGAGCGAGCGCTGATTCGTTTTGGCTGGAGTGAGCCAGAAACTCTTGACCAGTCTGGGTTGGATGCGTCCCGGTGTGTGGGCGATGTCGAAACAGGTTAGGTTACACACTAGGATGTCTAGGGATGCGCCCAAGCAGCGTGAAGATTGTGTATAAGGAGTGACCTCCATATTTGGATAAACACAAGCTCCGATGGTATATTCGAAATAGACATTTATCAGTTTTTGCATGAGAAAAAGGAGTTATAAATGCGAAAGTATCTTATGGAATACTTTAATAAACAGCCTAGGTTAGGGACGCTAAGCACGGCTGATACTAAAGGGAACGTTGATTGCGCATATTTTGGGTCACCTCGTATGGTCGACGAAAAAACCATCGTAATGGGCATTGGGAAAAATCGTACCTATTCAAATTTGCTTGAAAATCCTCATGCGGTATTTTTAATTATGGAACCCGGCAAGACCCTCAAAGATTGGAAAGGTGTTCGTATTTATGTGGAACTGAAAGAACATGAAACTTTCGGGCAAGATCTCGATCAAATACGAGCAGCTATCGCCGAAAAAGTCGGATCGGAAGCAGCCAACAAAATGATTCACGCTGCTTTAACGTTTGAAATCAAGGATATCAGGCCGCTCGCAGACTTTGGGCAAGGTTGGGAAAAATCTATTTAGATTTCTGAACGAGGTTCAAGTCCTCTCCCCGCTACCAAATGAGGGATAAGCTCATAGTCGCGCGTCAAGGAAAAGTTCGAAGCCAAGGATCGGGTCGATTATCCTGTTAGGATTGATTCCAAAATTGTTGCTAGACGATGGATTGCCCCAGTTGGGCACAGACTTGTCTACGCAAGCGTAGTTGAACCATTTACCGGGTTGCCAGTATGCGCCCCGCATGTAAAGACGCCAGTTTTCCAGTAACTTCCACACGATTCCTACATCCATCTCCCATCCCAGATCTCTCTCAACAATATTAGGGATTGGAATGTCGAAACTTCCTGAGTTTTTGAAAGCCAGGTAACCAAAATTGTTTGGATCAGGCAACACGTAACCCCAGCCATATCCATCAGACGACCGCCTGGCCATCATTACGGAAGAGATAATATCGAAGTTGCTGGCTACCATGTAGTTAGAACGCAATCCAGCGACATTCGAAGCAGACATGTCACGGAACGAATTCACACCCGCTCTATAATATTTTCCCATTAATATGTTGTACGGATAAAATACCTGAAAACCACTTTCTTCTATCGCCTGAATATAGGGCTGTCTATCTATGAGGACTCCATGTCTTCTGTCGGGTCCGGGCATGTGGGCCAGGAGCAAACTGACTTTCGCAGGACCTGCGTAGACTCCAAATTCAGCCATGTAACGCCACGATTCGATATAGGGTGGCTGATAGTTACCGGAAGGATATCCGGTACCATTCATGTCGTAGCCGGGTCCGGGGATAGACCCGTCCATAGCCGGCTGATATTTTATTGTGCGGTAGTACCAGTCAGCTTCCGCGTTCAGAACAATCCTGCCGTTGTTGTATTTGAGATATAACCAGCCCTCTGTCGCCGCTGTGTCGGAAGGAGGGACTTCAGATCGAGTCAGAAACGTTTTTAAGGCTTCAGGTCCTTCGTGGAATGCAAAATAGAAACCTCCGACCCCAATATCAACTTTTCCCGCGGCATATCTTGCGTATCCAAGAACATCTATCGTCCGTGCTGAATTTTGATCGTCAGGATTCCAGTAAAGAACACTGCCCCGTCTCCTCGGGTAAAAACCAGCGCCGAAAGTGAACGGCCCGTAAAAGGTTTCTAACTGAAATAGCTCAACTGTTCTACGGTCCGCCTCGAAGATTTCATCCGCAGTCTCCGCGCTCCCAAACTGTAACCCCAATCCCTGCTGGAAACCTCTTTTCCCATAGTAGATCCTCCCCATGGGGGTATCCACAGTCATCCATAACCTGGTCCATCTGCCATCCGAAAAGGTTGTTTCGATGTCCGGGTTTTCATACAACTGATTTGGGGATGTAGCATCCTGCCCGATCCTGTATGTGCCACGGACCGCCACGGCCTGATTCAGCTTTAGGACCGGGAAGACGGCCATACGAGTTGATGACAACATGGCGGTTGTGCCGGTTAGCATCCTCGTTTGGAACCACCCGTTCAGCGGGGCCAGATCTCCCTCTTTCGAACTCATATCGACATTGAATGGGCCGAAGAATCCGTTGGATCCAGCCTGCGAAGCATAGATATACCTAAAATTGAGGAGCGATGATTCAATGCTGAATTCCCACGCAAAAGCAAGACCAGGCGCTACAATAAGAAATAGGATGGGTAAAGCCACTAGCATGACGTGGTAATATTTCGGGATGAATGCCTCATTGCCACGTTGACGGGCGCGCAGTTTCATCAGGGCTTGCGAAACCTCGACAGTTTTCGTCGTTTAACCTTCAATGGGACCCCTCGAGATTCAAACAAATCAACATTTTTACAGGTGAAACTCAGCATATACCGATTTTAATTGAATATACACAAAAACAGCTAGAAAATTATTATTAGGAGGCTCAAGAAATAATTTTGTCCAATTGGTCAAATAGGACTTCTGTCTGTCCATGAATGCTATTGAAATAATTCGTCATGGGGTAAAATCGTCAGCGACTTCCTAATATGGGTAGGAAAATCCTGAACTTCAATTGTGTCCTTAAATACCCGAGAGACCATATGTCAGAATTCCCGAGTCAAAACATACCACCGGAACTACTCGAAGCCTTGTTGGATAACCCCCATGAAAGCCAGATAGTAGTGGACGCTGAAGGCATAGTCCGTTACATCAGCGGATCGGATGAGGCCTTCTATCAGGTGTCCCGTAAGATGGCTATCGGAAGACATATCCTGGAACTCAACCCGGATAGCGAGCTTACACGCGTTCTTGAGACAGGGCGCGCAGAGATCGGACAACTTTTCAGATTAGGCGGTAAAGACCGTATCATTGCTCGCATTCCTTTACGGGACAGGAATGGAAATGTCGTTGGGGCAGTGGCCAAATTAATGTTTTGGAACCCTGAGAAGGTTAAAGAACTGGTGCGGCAGGTGGAGGTCCTGCAAAGTCGCTTGGACTATTATGAAAAGGAGCTTCAAGAGGCATATCGCAGTCGCTATTCCCTACAGGGCGTAGTTGGTGAGTCGGCGCCGATGCAGGAAGCTAAACAGGTTGCGATGCAGGCTGCGGCTTCGGACCTACCAGTGTTGATAATCGGAGAGACAGGAACCGGAAAGGGGATTTTCGCTCACGCTATACATCAGATCAGCGCTCGGCGCGAACGACCATTAGTGCGAGTAAACTGCGCGGCCATCCCCACCGAACTGTTCGAATCCGAATTGTTCGGCTATGAAGCCGGCGCATTCACAGGCGCAAGCGCAAAAGGTAAACCGGGCAAGTTTGAATTAGCCGACAAAGGCGCCATATTTCTTGATGAGTTGGGGGAACTCCCTTTGCCGATGCAGGCCAAACTGCTGCAGGTTATCCAGGAAAGGGAAGTGGAGCGAGTGGGTAGCTCCCGGACCCTCAAACTGGATTTCAGAGTGATCGCCGCCACCAACCGCGATATTAAAACAATGCTTTCCAGAGGAGAATTTCGTAAAGACCTGTACTATCGGTTGAACATTTTTCTACTAAAAACCCCACCCCTTCGCCAGATTCGGGAAGATATACCTCGACTCGCTTACCACTTCCTTTCCCTCATACGTAATCAATCTGGACCACCCCTTCGCATAGAACCTGAGGCGATGGGAAAGCTCATGGCCTATAATTGGCCGGGGAATGTGCGTGAGTTGCAAAATGTGTTGGAGCGCGCGTCATCCGTAGCAGGGAACGGTCCAATTCTGGAAGAAAACCTGCCTATGGAAATTCGGAATGGGGAGCGCTTAAACCGTACGGTCGACCAAGAACTCCATCCATTAAAAGATGAAATGGCTGTTGCAGAAAAGCGAGCAATTCAACGCGCCTTGAATCTCGCGAACGGAAACCGCACAGAGGCGGCGCGTTTACTCGGCATTCACCGCACAGGTTTATATCAAAAAATGCGACGACATGGCCTGGATGCTCCTCCTAAGCTCTAATGTTCAAGATCACCACAATCTAGCCACTGTAGATAATTATCTACACGTCTATTTTTATATACACTTTCTACCATAACGCTTTTTTCATAAGGCTTCCAATGTCGGCCCAATCCTAATTTTTCCTGATTTGTATATATTCATATACACAACAAGGCCACACACACGCCACAAGATCGCTGCCTCCAAGAAGGCGCAAAAAGCCACGCATATGTTTCAATCAGATTTTTCAGGCATTTTGGCATAATGGTTGCTATCCAGAATGATCGTTTCTGATGGCGAACATCGAACCAACATTATGCAGGGGTGAATGTAATGGACTTTGATATACCAGAGAATCTCCGTATGACGGTTGAAACCGTCCGACGCTTTGTAAAGCAGGACCTGGAACCGATTAGTCGGCAAGTAGAGGAAGAGGATCGCATCCCCGAAGATGTAATCCAGAAGATGCGAGAATTGGGTCTTTTCGGTCTGGGGATACCTGAAGAATATGGCGGACTGGGAATGGGGTGTTTTGGCGAGTGCCTGGTTTATGAGGAAATGGGCAAGGTAAACGCGTGCTTTCGTACTATCATCGGTACCAACAATGGAATTGGGTCTCAGGGCATCGTCCTGGATGGCACACCAGAGCAAAAACAGCGATATTTGCCCAAGCTTGCTTCCGGGGAATGGATCGGATGTTTTGCTTTGACGGAACCAGAGGCTGGTTCTGATGCGGCAAATCTGAAAACTACAGCGGAGCTAAAAGGTGATCACTGGGTGCTCAATGGGCGCAAACATTTCATTACCAACGGAAATATAGCTGACACCGC
>JARLHM010000176.1 GCA_031292235.1 Syntrophaceae bacterium
GAGTTAGTAGGTATGGACCACTGGACAGTTTACCATCGAGACGACAGAGAAACAATTCCCAGACGGTCCTTAGCAAGAATGAGAAAGGAACAAGTTCCTAATAGATATGAGGCCAGGTTGCTGCGAAAAGACGGGACATCGTTCCAGGCAGAAATCAGCGCTCGTGAAGTGACAGTGAAAGGTCTACCTGGGCTACAAGTTTGGGTGAGAGATATTACGAAGCAAAGGCGATCCGAGAACGTACAGAGGCGACTGGCCGCCGCCGTAGAACAAGCGGCTGAAAGCATAATTGTAACGGATACCCACGGAAATATAGAATACGTAAACCCGGCCTTCGAGAGCATAACAGGGTACACACGAGACGAAGCAATCGGGAAAACACCCGAGATCTTGAGTAGCGGTTCCCATGACCAGAAATTCTATAGGGATCTTTGGGATGTCATCGCACGTGGAGACGTCTGGAGAGGTGAATTTGTAAACAGGAGAAAAGATGGAACACTTTATCAGGAAGACTGTGTAATATCACCAGTTCGGGATCCTTTAGGCAAACTAGTCAATTTTGTGTCCATAGGACGAGACAAAACTCTAGAAATCGAACTTCGAAAGCAGCTTTTCTGGGCACAAAAAATGGAAGCGATTGGAACCCTTACAGGGGGCATTGCCCACGATTTCAACAATCTCCTACAGGTAGTATTGGGATATTCCGAACTCATGCTCCAAAGCAAGACGGAAGGTGAAACTGACTATCTCCATGTGCGCCATATTCATGACGCTGGTAAACGCGGAGCTGATCTTATCCAGCGCTTGCTGACCTTCAGTAGAAAGATTGAGCCTAACCTCCGTCCTGAGAACTTGAATCAACAAGTAATTGAAATCGAGGGCCTTCTGTCTCGAACTATTCCCAAAACTATCAAAATTGACCTACATTTAGGTGCCGACCTGAAATCAATTCGAGCCGATCCTTCCCAGATAGGGCAGATTATAATGAACCTCGCTGTGAACGCTAGAGACGCCATGCTGGACGGTGGGACATTGTCTGTCGAGACTGCAAACGTCGAGTTGGACCAGGAATTTTGCCGAAGACATCTTGGAGCCAAACCCGGACGCTACGTATCCCTAACCATTTCAGACACAGGTCATGGTATGGATCAGGAAACACAACTGCACATCTTCGAGCCATTCTTCACTACCAAGGAAGTAGGAAAGGGGACCGGTTTGGGGCTTGCTATGGTTTATGGAATCGTTAAACTACATGACGGTTACATAATATGTTACAGTGAACCCGAACATGGGACTACCTTTAAAATCTTTTTTCCTGCAATTTCATTTGAAAGAGAACCACAAACCAAAGCCGAAGAGACGCTTTTACGCGGTGGGTCCGAGACAATTCTCCTGGTTGATGACGACAACTCTGTAAGAGATTGGGGCGCCGAAGTTCTAAGCAGCGTTGGCTACAAAATCATCACTGCAGCTAATGGAAAAGATGCTCTGGAGATATATCAAAAAGATAGGGAGAGGATCTCTCTGGTGATTTTGGACCTAATAATGCCGAAAATGGATGGCAAGCAATTTCTGACCGAAATTTTGGAGATCGACACCAAAGCGAATGTGCTTGTAGTTAGTGGCTTTCCCGTAGACAGGCAGGCTAACTCCATGTTAGCGGCGGGGGCAAAGGCATTCGTACAAAAACCCTTTAATGCGAAGCAACTTTTGGACAAAATTCATCAAATCTTGGATGAGGATTGATTGATCAACTTCAAATAATCGAGTGGGCCGCTTCAAATAATTTAATCAATTCCAAAAGTTTTCAACATTGATTTACGAAGGCTTTTCTTCAAGAAATCCCTGAATCTTATCCACATAAGTAAGGATATCTTTTAGCAGCGGCCTCACCACCAAAGCCCATTCTTGCTGTTCGCCTATTTTTACGCTCCCGGCTTCCAGCACTTTAGCGACTACAAACAGTTTGGTCCGCGCATCGTAGATCTCCTGTCTAATTTTCTGTACATTCCATGTTTGGTCGTTCATTTGGCCTCCAATGTTTACAGATTTTACGCTTGAGTATTATAAGATTGAAAGAACTAAGTCAAAGACATTACTGGGCTGGAGGGCCCCCCGCAGTCCTTGGGCAACCGCGGGAGGTTTCGGGAAGTGAGCCTTTACCTTAGCCCACTTGGGGAATGACTGGATATAACTTGGTTAGAAATTACGCCGGCCCCATCGATCTGCCTTCATTAAAGGCCCGAATATTGATATCGACCAATTTGGGTTTTAGCGTCTCCCTCAAAGTCTGTTCATAGATTTCCGAGGGAATATCCAAAAATTTGCTTAACACTCCGAGGAAAATTACGTTCAAGACTTTGGGATTTCCAATGTTCTTTGCGACGGACGGACCGTCAACGACAATTGTTTTCGGGGCCTTCTGCATGATTCGTTCGAGGACGTCCGGGGGATACTCCTGTTGGCCAGTAAAAACAGCGGGAGGCAATATCTTCTGATTATTTACAATCACCTGTCCATTTTCGGAAAGAAAGGGGAAGTATCTCAGAGTCTCAATCTGCTCAAATGAAAGTAGCACATCAGCTTCACCCATTTTTATTATCGGTGAGCTGACAATTTTTCCGAACCGAACGTGGCTGGATACCGAGCCTCCTCTTTGAGCCATCCCGTGTATTTCGTTCTTTTTGACATCATATCCGTGCCTTGCAGCTACACGCCCAAGCACGTCACTTGCTAAAATTATCCCTTGTCCACCCACGCCAACGATCAATACATTGTAAACGCGGTCCTGGCTCATGACGCCTCCTCGATAGCATCAAATTTGCAAACCTCAAAACACGTGCCGCATCCAACGCACAGTGCGGCGTTTATTCTACTGTAGCCTTTGCGTTTTTTACCGGGTTCCGGGACATCGATTTTGACAAACTCCAGGGCAGGACAACCGGTATTGATACACGTTTTGCAACCAGTGCAAACGTCTTGCTTTATTCGTAGCGGTTTGTCAGGTAATATTCGGCCGGACTTCAATAGCGCGCAAGGGGCTCGGGAAATTATCACCGACGGTTCGGGGGCTTCAAGTTCTTCTTTAACCACCTTTTCGAGTTCCCTGATTTTGTAAGGATTGACCGTCCTTACGCGTCTCAAGCCAAAAGAAGCGCAGAGTTTTTCCATATCAACTGCGATTGTGGGTTCTTCCCGTAGGGTAAATCCTGTTCCAGGATGGTGCTGCGCCCCTGTCATTGCGGTAATTCTATTGTCTACTATTACAACCGTCGCATGGCCACCGTTATAAGCGAGTTCCAACAAAGGAGTCATTCCCGAATGGAAGAATGTAGAGTCTCCGATGACCGCAACGGCTTTTCCTTTCGCCGATTCTCCAAGTGATCTAGCAAGCCCCGACGAAATCCCTATACCGGCCCCCATACATAGACAGTTGTCCAACATTCCTAGTGGTGGCAGCGCCCCCAATGTGTAGCAACCGATGTCACCGGCAACATAGACCTTGTTCTTTTTTAAAGCAGTGAACGTAGCACGATGAGGGCAACCCGGACACATGTTCGGTGGTCTCATAGGCAGTTCGAGGTCAATCCCACCGATACTCTTGGCTGAGGACTTTCCGGTAAGGATGATTTCTACCTGTTCCGGAGAAAGCTCTCCACACAAACCAGTGAGGTTTTTTCCCTCAACTTTTATCCCCATGAGACGGATAGCTTCTTCAAGAAATGGATCCAGTTCTTCTATGACGATTAAACGTTTAACTCTTGATGCAAAGTCCCGGACCATCTTTTCAGGAAGAGGCCACACCATCCCCAATTTCAGAAAGGACGCGTTAGGCATGGCTTCACGGGCATACTGAAATGCGACCCCCGATGTAATGACGCCTATAGAATCATCTCCCATGATGACCCTGTTAAATGGGAAAGTTTCCGCGAACGTAGCAAGATTTCTGAGCCTTTCTTCAACTATCGGGTGTTTTCTCCTAGCCATGGCGGGGAGCATCACATATTTGACAGCGTCCTTTTTGAGGCCGAGTTCCCTTGGGCCTTCCTTCCTTTCTCCAAGTTCCACGAGTGACATGGAGTGTGATATTCGTGTCGAGCTTCTGAATATTACAGGAGTATCAAAATCTTCGCTTATTCTGAGAGATTCTCCAATAAAATCCTTGGCTTCCTGGCTATCAGACGGTTCAAGACATGGGACTTTACCGAATTTTGCGTAGTTCCTTGTGTCCTGTTCATTTTGGGAAGAATGCATGGCAGGGTCATCGCAGACGACTATTACGAACCCACCATTAACACCTGTGTAGGAAAGCGTCATGAATGGATCGGCCGCTACGTTGAGCCCGACATGTTTCATAGCCGCCAAGGCTCTCGATCCACCATATGAGGCCCCGGCCGCAACTTCGACAGCTACCTTCTCATTTGGAGCCCACCCTGCGACAATTTCCGGGTATCTTTCTCCGATGTATTCGAGGATTTCCGTGCTAGGTGTTCCCGGATACGCTGAGGCTAGTCGAACGCCATATTCATAAGCCCCACGTGCTATTGCTTCATTTCCTGATAATAGCTCTTTCACGGTCTCTTCACCTTTCGTTAGTTTCCAGGGCGCTGACTCATTACAAGCCGGACCCGATTCTTGACAGGAACTAAGAAAAGCCCAGACATAATGAGCAAGAATCAATTTGCCGGGCAGTTTCTTTGGACATGATCTAAACATAATCCTAATCTGACTTTGCGGGACTGTCAAGATTTTCATATATGTGTCGATAGGGACAATGTCAGGTATCATACATATATGACATAAGGTCATGATTTAATGATGTTATATTGGTCAGTCCGGCTATATGTAGCATGTTTTCATGTTCATCTATATGAACCTATGATCAGTAAAAGAAAGATCAAAAAATCGGTTTGCTAGCGGATCTTTGGTGATTGATTCTGGATTATTATTGATTTATCTCAAAATAAATGTTAATAAGGTGAACAATTTGCCTCATCACTACAGGATTTTTTGAGAGATTCTTATGATCAGATTAATAGCCCTGATTCTAAGTTTGAGTGTTGGTTTGTTCACATCGGCTATAGCGGGTTCCCAAGGTTCTGAAAGTGTCTCTGTGGTCGATTCAGTGCTTTCAGAATCAAACTTAACGCCGCGAAGACCTGTTTTGCATGCGAGAAGTTACGAGCAGACCCATGCAAAATTCAATTCAGGACAACCATCATGGGGCACACGGCACAAGCGCCGGTCCAAAGAAAAGGGGCAACCCGATTCCGGGCTCACTAAAATCGCCGATAGTGGTTATTCGTTGTCATCCGCAAATAGCAAGTCGCCGTTTCTTGCGTCGATCAAATCGATTTTTGATATCAGGGTTCCTGGAGATCCAAGAACTCAATTGGGAGGCCAGAAAGACAATCCATACAAATCAGCCCCATCGGGTTCCTGGCTCGATCTTAAAAAGAACGAAAAAATGGCGGTCCCGGGAGATTTTCTTAAAAGACTCGGTAGTATTCCAAAAACTTCTGGTGACTCTTATGAAGAAACCCCCAACCAGAGGCTCGAGATACAGGTAAGCCACTCAACGCATATCTTTAAATTGATGGCGCACACAAAGCTTCCGGAGCCCGATGTGCTCTATGAGTGTAAAATTGGTCTTGGAGCCCCGGAATTTCCGACTCCTGTAGGCGTATATTATGTGACTCACATTTATGACCAGAACCCATGGTGGATTCCACCGGCAAACAGGGCGTGGGCCGCTGGTGATTCGCCTAGCAAAAGGGTTTACGGTGGCACTATGGCGCCGCTATTGAAGAAAAGGACAGCGACATCCAGGAAGAAGGACGTGACATCTGAGGATCGTATAGAAGCACAAGTTAAACTGGAAGACTATGGATACAGGTTCCATGGAACTAACGCGCCGCGAAGTATCGGCCGAAACCAATCACATGGTTGTGTGCGAATGCTGTCCGATGACGCAAAAAAAGTCGCGGCGATAATTGAGGACAAGGTTGGCATAGCCGAGCGAAAAGAATCTGAGAACGGGTCTTACGCGATTCTCAATGCGCCCGTCAGGCTCAATTTAATTAAATGACCACCGCTCTAACGACTTTGGACTAACCCTTTGGATTGAAAACAGGAGCGTTCTTTGCCGTTTTCCCTTTCAGGTGGATTTGGTAATATTCGTAGGTCAAAGGCCGCCCTTGGACGATTTTAACAAAATTGTAATTTACAATAATGCCTGATCAGGAAATTGTAATAAATA
>JARLHM010000177.1 GCA_031292235.1 Syntrophaceae bacterium
AAAAAGCCTGCGGCCATTCCCTTCATGGAAAAAGCCTTTCCGGGGAGCCACGGTAGCAATAGCGGAGTCAATATGGCCCCACCCACAACAGCGCATATACTTGCGTAAAGCCCAAATTTGCCGCCTGCTACGGCCTTATTCCAGAAGTCGGCTGTGTGAAGTAGGCCACCAGCAAGAAAGCACAGCGCTGCAACAAGCAAAACATACTTAATGGACTGAATGACCTCAACCGGTATCAACACGGCCCTTTCCGAAACAGGGAAGTCCTTTCTACGCATCTCAAGTGTGGCGTGCAATCCATTATCGAGAAAAGCAGGAATATCTCGAGCTTCTACCGGTCCGTATATTACTCTAAACCCGGTCAACTGTTTAACAAGGTATCCGGCTATTCCGGGACCAGACAATTGAGGTAGAATGATTTTCTTGTGACCTACAATTTTGGGCAGTTCAACTGAATTCATCCTTTGCACCAGTTCGTTAGTGCCAAATTCGCCCTTTCCGGCAGCGCACCAGACGTTCACCCCTTTGGTGTCAAGGATTAATAACCATGCGTCATGAGCCGCCAACGCCCGCCGGACATGGTCAAAACTCATCTTGTAATTGCCTGTGGCAAGCACTGGGGAGTCCTTGTCCGGATGGCCTACAGCATAAAGCCCCGGGTCCACCGTGTATTTCATTCGACTGATGGAAAATCTGACTTTTAGCGAGCCCAGATAATCTGTCAATTCCAGTTGAGTAGAAACAGCGGGAACGTCACCTGTCGCTGAAGCGACAAGGCCAATCACAAAAGGCTGATCAAAACTCGCTCGGTCCAACTGGACCTTGTTAGGAGATGGTCCTCAACCGGCGCCGCAGGATGAGTCAATTTTGGGTCCAACAGGTTCGAAGCATTCATATAGACCTGCTGAAGGTTTCAAGGTATTTGAGGGTTTAATCTCCTGAAATGACATTAGTCTTTACCTTTCCAGATTATTCCGGGTCATTTACATTATCGCGTATCCAAATCGTCTTTTGGCTCATTCTTTCTATTATAAAGACACAATGGTCGGCAATCCTGTTTCATGCCCTGCGACGTACTTCTCGGGTTAGCTCTTCCGCAGGCCTTAAGGAGAGTTGTTCAGCCAGATCGGACTCCTCCGGGCTTAACTCCCCAGGTTCAAATGTCACGCCCAAGGCTTCGCCCATTCCGTTTCTTATGGCTTCGCCTACCAGATCAGGACTTACAGCTCTACCCATGATTTCATTGATTGAAGTGACTTTGGCCGCAAGGGCCTGCCGAAACTGATCCAAAGGATATCTTTCCGGTCTAAACAATTCGGTGAGATAATCAATCTGAGGCTCAATAGCGATGGAACCGTGCTGAAGAAGAGTCTGGCCTGACCAAGCCTGAGCGTTACCGACAAATTTTTTGCCCTGCCACACGATTTCACCGGAGGCTGGACGCATGAAGCATATGGTTGGAAGAGAAGCGCCGTCATTTCCACTGTAAGAGTCCGCAGGAACCTCAAGCACGCTCAAGCCGATTACTAGTCCCTTGCTTATTAGCCGATAAGCGCCATCCGCGTCAAAGGGTATACTATCACGGGTCCCGGCAATCACAGCGTAAGTCAGGTCGCCCAGATGCAATACGGCCCTACCACCACTTGGTCTCCTGACCACATCCAGTCCTAAACGCTCACACGCTTCAGGATTGGGGCCCCGTTTCCTTTGAAAATAACCAAGAGAAACGGCTGACGGTTTCCACTTATACAGCCGCAACGTCGGCGGGGATTTCCCTTCAGCCTTCAACTTTAGTAGAGCCTGATCAATCGCCATGTTCATGGCGCCGGACGCCTCGCCAGTGAGTAGCCTCCATTGCTTCACGAAAGTTCCTTGAAAAAAACCGAAGCGTTATATGAACTTCGCACCAAAGGCCCGGAAGCCACGCTCTCAAAACCGAGTTCTCTTGCGAAGGTCCCCCAAAAAACAAATTCTTCCGGTTCAAGAAAACGAACGACCGCTGTATGGTTGAGAGACGGAGCGAGATATTGTCCCAATGTAATCATGTTGCAGCCCATATCCCTGAGCGTCTTCAGTTCTTCCCCAACATCCTCCGCCGTTTCTCCCAGACCTAGCATAATACCTGATTTGGTTACCATCTTCGGCGCCATCTCCTTAACCCGCCTCAGAAGAGTCAGAGATCTATCATGGTTCGCTCTCGGTTTTATTTTTCGATGCAATCTTACAACGGTGTCCACGTTATGGGCCAAAATATCCGGCCCTTCGTCCACTACCGACCGCAGCGCCTCCTCTAATCCCCCGAAATCGGGTATAAGCAACTCTATTGTTGTTTCGGGCGAATTCTTGCGAAGTGTTCGCACGGTTTTCGCATAGTGTCCTGCGCCACCATCCGGCAAATCGTCTCGTGTTACTGACGTTATGACTGCATGGCGGATACCCATTTCGGCTATCGCTAACGACAACCTTTCGGGCTCATTCTCATCAACCGGCGCAGGTAATTTGTTATATTTAACTGCGCAAAAAATGCATCCCCTTGTGCATGTATCGCCTAAAATCATGAATGTGGCCGTTCGATTCGAAAAACAAACTCCGCGGTTTGGGCATCTCGCCTCCTGACAAACAGTCGGCAACTCGAATTTGACAAGAAGCTCGCTTGTTCGCTGAACCGCATCCTGGCCTAAACCTCTTTTGGCGTGACTTATCTCTTTTACTAACCAGTTAGGTGTGGACTGTATCATTGTTTAAGACCTTCCGGGGCGGCATGTATAGCCTGCCCGTGCAACGCCTGGGCTGTTTCCAGAATGGCCTCCGATAGGGTAGGATGAGAATGAATTGTGTCCATAACGACCTTGCTTGTCAAATTGCCCCTCATGCACACTGCAATTTCAGCCACCAGGTCGGAACCATGAGGCCCAATTACATGACATCCCAATATCTGGTCAGTGTGAGCGTCAGCCATAAGCTTGACAAAGCCTTCAAGCTCTCCCATGGCCTGGCCCATTCCCACGGACTTGAAAGGAAATCGGGCTACTTTTATCGTGTGATCGGACGCTGCTTGCTCTTCGGAAAGACCTACAGCCGCATATTCAGGAATAGTGAACACACACCGGGGCACTACCTTGTAGTCCATTTTCGAGTCTCTTCCCAAAGCGTGTTCTGCGGCGCATATGCCTTCGGCAAACGCTACATGAGCCAATAGCCAGCCACCAATGACGTCACCAGCGGCGTACACCGAAGGAACATTGGTTTGGAGATGTTCATCAACAACAATTCGGCCTCGATCCATCTCGATTCCAAGCTTGTTCAGGCCAATTCCTTTTGTATTAAATTTTCTGCCTACAGACACAATAATCGTATCAGGCGCGATTTCGACGCCATTTGAAAGCTTTACGGCAAAGCCTTCTTCGTTTTCAGCCACTTCTACGACATTAACCCCGCAAAGGATTTTTATCTTTCGTCGTTGCAAGATCCCGTGAAGAGACGAGGCCATCTCAGCGTCCTCATTAAATAGGATCCGATCCAGGATCTCAACAATGGTGATCTGTGAACCTAACTCGCGAAAAATCGCGGCCATTTCAACGCCTACTACGCCGCCGCCGACAACCAGAATGTGTTTTGGCAGATACGATATATTTAGTGTCTCATCCGCAAGAAATACTCTTGGACCAGGAGGGATCACATCTAAACTGGCAGGAGAGGAACCAGTGGATATAACGATCTTGGGGGCTCCTACCAGCTTAGCGCTACCGTTATCCTCTACTTCGATAGAATGTTGCGAGACCAGCCTGCCCTGCCCTTGAAACAGGACTACTTTATTGGCCTGGAAAAGGCGCTCCAGACTGCCTCGCAGCCCTGCCACCACCCGTTCCTTCCGGGAAATTATCGCCTTGATATCCGGAGTTGGATTAAGCTGTTCAAATCCAAATTCCCGAGCTCGTCTGATAGTGCGAGCGACCTCAGCCGACGCTCGCACTGTCTTGGTTGGGATACAACCCCAGTTCAGACAAACACCTCCCAGGAACTTGGCCTCCACTACCGCGACCCGTGCCCCCAACTGGGCGGCTCGGACTGCGCCCTGATAACCGGCCGGCCCTCCTCCCAGGAAGGCTATGTCGAATTTTTCCATAGTAGAACTTCCTACTGCACGGTTACTGTTGGTTCTATTACCACTTCGCAGTTTAAGGATTCACAGATCGTCGAGTATTTGCGGGCCTGAGCCAGCGCCCTCATCACCTTTTCTTTCGATGTGCCCTTGACTACCAGTTTTGGTTTCATAGTTATCTTCACGAATTTCGAAGTTAGGTCGATGAATTCCTCAACTACACCCTCAGCGTCACATTCATAGGAAACCAAGTCGATGTTGAAACGCTCCATTACCCATATGACCATCATATGAATACAAGTGTTAGCTCCAGCCATGAGAGCGTCCTCAGGCGTCAGCACGTCACGCACTCCGTAAAGTGGTTCCGGCGCTGAAAATATTTGCGCCGCACCATTGTCCATCCAGGTAAATCCCCTGTGTTCTCCACGCCATTCCACACGATTTGTATAGTTAATGTATTTAGGCACCGATATTTACCTCCGTGACAAATTTTATGAATTATCTCTTTTCAAGTTTTTTAAAAACCTTCTCTATTCGAGCGCTTCGTCCACAGCCTTAGCGATTTCGTCAGCTACCACGTCACTCGCTACTTTCTCCGCCGGACCTAGCCCTCTACACTGTTTTAAGCCGCTAATGCCTTGTTTCTTGAGGATTTCCTTGATCATCAAAGACTTGGCGGGCTTACCGGAGAGCTTTTCCGTAGACTTCGCGGCGCACATTTTCTCGCAGCCATCAACTGTAACGGTGGGAAACTTGCTCGCAAATTCCCGCTCTTCTTTTCCACCGGCTATAAACAATGGAAGACAAATCGTGACAGTCTGACCTGGTCTGAGTTCATCAAGGACTTTTCGACTGGCGACCCTGGACACGGTCCCCTCAGGCAAAGCTTCACCGCTACAAGACACGATGCCTACTTTTAAAACTTTGATGTCCATCACGACTTCTCCTCCGACACAAGTCTATCTACTTCTTCAGCCACCTCTTGAGCGGCCAGGACAACTAGCTTCTTACCGGCTTCGTTCAGTTCCACAATCCCTTCCGGCTTGAGGTCTCTATGCGTTTTGCAAAAGTCGATAGCTCTGTAACCCTTTGAAACCGTGACGCCAATGGATTCAACACTCTTACGGGCGCAACCGAAAGGACAGCCGTCAATCGTTATTACAGGATTGTCAGTCACGAGTTTCTTTGCGTCCGGGTCTTCTATCATCAGGAGCGGAAGACAAGTCGTTGTAGTCACCCTTGGTCTGAGGTCCTCTATCAACTCGTACGCGATCTCCCGTCCTACCGTGCCCAATGTCTTGCCAATTCCACTGCAAGGGAGCACTACTACCTTTTTCTTGCTACTGCTCATCCCTTTTTGTTCATCTCCTCGTTGATCTTTTCCTGCATCAGTTCGAAATAGGCTTGAGCGTCCAAAAGGGCCTTGCGGTCTTTTTTAAGGTCGGTCAATTCGATCTTGTAGACCCATCCCGCCCCATACGGGTCCT
>JARLHM010000178.1 GCA_031292235.1 Syntrophaceae bacterium
TGTGGTAACGGCACTTGCCAAAAACAGATGGATACTGGTGCGTGCGGCTCAGGAACTGGGTATAACTGAGAGGCAGATGGGCTGCAGAGTGAAGAAGTTCGGTCTAAAGGATGTCGTAAAAAAACAAAAGCTTCGAGCAATCACCGCTACCCAGAACTGAGCGACTTGCCCTCTGTCCATCCATTGTAAATACGCTCAAAAGCCATCTTCCGAATCTCCTGTAGCAACTGTGTCCGGTCCATCAGTCACCTCCATTGTGACTCTACAAACCGGACATATTACTTGCTCTCAACAAAGCGCAAAAACGATCCTTGACTGTTAACGTCTTTTATGCGAAAATTGGTCAAATGCCGGAATTGCATAGAAGATTTAATGGGATATTAAGAACAGTTTCGCTCCGGCGCGGTGGACGGGTTAAATGAGCTTGTCAATGAAAAGGGCCGTTAGTTGTGTTTGTATGATGATTGCGCTGTATTGCGCTTGCTCCCCTTGTCTGGCTCAAACGTGTCAAGGGACCGATGGTTCCGCAAACTGGTCCACTTTAGCTCACGAAGACAATTCCGTCTTGGCGAGCGTTCTTTACATTCCGTATCTTTTTCTGCAAATCCCGCTCAGAATAGTAGACGCCATCATAGATCCCAAACCTACCAGTAAGGCGACTGTTCCTCCTCAAGCTCACAAGGGACCGGGAATAGTTCGATAGTCGAATTTGTTATGATTTCAATCCTAATGCGAGGTATCCCTAGATCTGGATAAGCGCCCGGTTTTGCTTTGGCGGGGCCGGAGAAGCAGAGTTTCGGCTTGACAGTATACGACCAAGATGGGACAATCATGATATGCCGAAGTGGCGGAAGTGGTAGACGCGCCAGGTTCAGGGTCTGGTGGGCGTAAGCCTGTAGGAGTTCGAGTCTCCTCTTCGGCACCAAATATTTAAAAAAGCCGACTGAATATTTTCAGGCGGCTTTTGATGTTTTGGTCAAGATGATGGTCGATTAAAGATCTATTCCATTTCGCTTAACTGATAATCAATGGCAGGGGTACGTCTCATCAGACGCGCAAGCGAGTTCCAGAAAATTTCTACAGAGTCCAGAAAGTCAGCTTTATTGAAAACCTCAAGGGTAACGACCCCCCGAAAGTGTCTATTTAGAGTCTCCACAATTGGATCGAGTTGAGACGACGGAACGAATGCAAGACTCTGGTGGTCGGTTTCCCCAACTCCGTGCAGATGAACAACCCTGGCGCGTGGAAGCCACTGCTCAAGATATTTCAGCGCATTGTGCCCGTTTTTCCATAAATGTCCAACATCAGGACAACAGGAAACAGGCGCCATATCTAATATATGATCAAGAATTGATGGAAATTGTTTGTCGTGATTTTCTACACATATCCTAGCGGGATCACGCGCCACCTCCGTGAGGGCTTCCAAGGAAGACAGGGTATTTCTTTCCCATGTCTTAAAATCACGGTCCGGGTCTATATATTTGGAATCAACATGAACAATATAAGCATGAGGCTTGAGTCTTCGGGTAGCCTCAATAACAGTGATTGCCTTGTCCACCGCCGCGTCGTCATCAGCAAGAAACAAATCCAGAGGTAAATGAACCGTGTATGTCAGGTCAAAGTCTAAAGCGAGCTGTCCCAATTCGTCTATGTCTTCCTCCGATGGGAAGCTGTTCCAACTATTTTCCAATTCTAAAACAAGCAGTTCAATATCTTGAGTATGCCCGGCCAGGAGTCGAACATTAGTGATTACCCCGGCCCTATAAATATAAGAAGTAGTGCCCAATCTCATTAAAATATGGTTCCTATTTACTACAAATTATTATCAACACGGTTACTTCAGACAGCTCGCATATCGATCCAAGAACATCTCCATTGACAAAACCAATCCTGGATTCGGCAAAACGCCTGAACCACACGGACGCCCCAAATGCCGCGATCACCGATAATAGACCTGAGAATCCAGCAAACAACGCCACCAATATAGATAAGACCCAACAGAAAATGCAAGACTTGCGTTGGACCCCGTCAAGGAAATCTTTGGCCATGCCATGCCCAGGTGTTAAAGCTCCCTGCGAAGCCAATATCATCATTGCTCTCCCGATCACCGGAGCGACAAATATGCCCACGACAGGAGTTTTCATGAACATTACTGTAACGACTTTGGCCAGTAGCAGTAATATCAAGCCAATTGCGCCAAACGCTCCAAGTCTGGAGTCCTTGAGTATGTCCCGGCGTCTTTCCATGGACACAGAAGCCCCCAAAGCGTCCCAACAATCTGTCCAACCGTCCAGATGTAAGCCGCCTGTGAGGACCACCCAAAGTATGACCGCCAACAACGCGCAAACAGTCTGTGGAAAGAAGAAACTACACAGTCCGTAAAATAGGCACAGAATAACGCCAATCATCGCCCCTGCAACAGGGAACGCCCATGACGACCGCCCAACATCAACCATGTTGGGAACCGGAGAAACATTAGCCCTGAATAAAGTCAGAAAACCAATGGCTATTTTGACTTCTCTCAATAAATTGTTTAAGCCCGGTCCATTTGTCAGGGGTTCGTCCTCATGATCAGCAGCCATGATGTGAACTCTTAATAATATTGAAGAAATTGCTGAATATTACATTTGCGCACGACAGAAAGCGGGATTCAATCTGGTCCATTCGTTGGAGAACAGGTCCTTTTTCTGGCGCCTCTGCAAACCAGTCGGCCAGCATTCCTCTGGTGACTTCAACATGGAACTGTAATCCGTAGCCTGATCCAATCCGTAAAGCTTGGTGAGGACACAGTTGGGAAGACGCTAACAGCCCGCCTCCAATGGGAATCTCGAACATATCGCCGTGCCACTGGAATACCTCAAATTCCGTGGGAGCCCCAAGAAACAGCCTATCTGAACGCCCTAGATCGGTCAAATTGATCTTAAACCAACCGACTTCTTTTTCAGGAGACCCAATTACCCTGGCCCCTGCTGCCTTCGCGATCATCTGAGATCCAAGGCACACCCCTAAGATAGGCATCTTAATAGCTAGCGCTCTCCTCAACAGATTGGTCTCGTCTCTTAAAAACGGATATTTGTCCTCTTCATATACGTTCATAGGGCCGCCCATAGATATTATCGCATCAAATTCCAGGGCGTCAGACGGGATTTTCTCCCCGTCGCATAGAGGGATTGTTTCACAGAAGACGCCCCTGGACGATAAAAAAGCGCCAATATTACCAGGACCCTCTGACGGATGATGGGTCAGTATCAATGCTCTCATATGTCAACTTCCTCTTCTTGTATATTGGGTGTGTCTGTTTGTAATGGGAAGACGCCTGTCCCTGCCAAATGCCTTGGGAGTGATCTTTATCCCCGGCGGGGCCTGACGTCTTTTATATTCATTGCGATCTACCATCCGGGCCACTTCACGAACAAGTTCTGGGGGGTGTCCTAAAATTTCGTCACATGCGGCGTCCTCCTCGACATAAGCTTTGAGGATGGAATCCAGGACACTGTATGGAGGGAGCGAATCTTCATCTTTCTGGTTGAGCCTAAGCTCTGCTGTAGGCGGTCGCCTTAAAATCGAGTCGGGGATGAGTGGTTTACCGGCTTTCCGATTCACTAACTCTGAAAGTTCGTACACCAGGGTCTTGGGAACGTCCTTGATTGCGGCAAATCCTCCGGCCGTGTCACCATAAAGAGTGCAATATCCGACAGCGGTCTCACTCTTGTTCCCTGTGGTGAGCACTAGCCAGCCGAATCGGTTGGAAAGCGCCATCAGGATTGCGCCTCGAATTCTAGCCTGAAGGTTCTCCTTTTCGAGTCCCAAGGACCCGGACCTGAATGGCCCCTCAAGGACTTTGAGAAAACTGTTCAGAATGTCCTCAATAGGGACAGAGATAAGCTCAACACCCAAATTTGCGGAAAGCGCTCCTGCGTCCGAAAATGTCTCGTTTGATGTATACAAAGAAGGCATAGTAACACCAACAACCCTGTCGGCCCCTAAAGCCTCCACCGCGATGGCGGCCGTCAAAGCCGAGTCTATACCGCCACTCAGACCGATTACGACGGTCTTGAAGCCATTTTTTCGGACATAATCACCGACGCCGAGGGTCAGCGCCTGGAAAATTTCTTCAACTTCACCTAATTCTTGAGCTATCCTGGGCTCGATGTAATTTCTTCCATTCCCCTTCGAGACACTACGATTTAAGGAATGGCAGATGGCATTCCAGCCCGTCTGAGGCTTTGGCTTGGGAGAAATCTCTATATCAGTTATCAACAAGTCCTCCCGGAAACGATCGGCGGAGGAGATCAACATTCCAGTACTATCAATCACAAAACTGCCTCCATCGAAAACAAGTTCGTCCTGACCCCCAATCAGGTTGTTAAAAAAAAGCAGGCAGTCAACCGCTCCGGCAAAACGAGTAGCAATGTTTTTTCGTATTTGATACTTGCCGGCAAAAAATGGGGAACCAGATATGTTCAATATAATGTCGGCGGCGTTGTTTACTGCGCAAGTTTCGGTTATCGAGCCCGGTATCCAGATGTCCTCGCATATAGTAACAGCGAAACGGACTCCGGATATATCGAAGACAAGACACTGACTGCCGGGTTTGAAATGCCTTTTCTCATCAAAAACGCCATAATTGGGAAGCTCCATCTTATGATAGACCGCAATTATCTTGCCTTCGGATATCAACGCTGCGGCGTTTGTGACCCCGTTTTCGACTATGTCGGCGAAGCCCACTAGAGCGGATACTCCAAAGCAGCTCTCCGCCAAATCGTGCAAAGCTTCGACATTTTCAATTACAAATCGTTTTCTAAGAAGTAGGTCCTCAGGAGGATAACCAGTGACTGCAAGCTCCGGGAACGTTACAAGGTCCACTCCTGCTGATATCGACTCGTCAAGTCTGTGCCGGATTTTTTCGAAATTTCCGTTTATATCCCCAACTATCGGGTTTATCTGCGCCTGCGCTATTCTCAAACTCGTCATATTTGCTAAACCCCTCACCAAGAATTGTAAAAAACAACCGGGAAATTACCGTAGTCGATTGTATCATACCTTGGATTGGAGGGCCTCCAAACAAACATTAAAGAATTTGGCCGCCAAGACCAAAGACGATCCCGACGGCCAAATTAAGCCTGTTCCTTCTTATGAAGTCTCAGGAAACACGGAGAAAACTTCCGGACAATTTTTAAATATCAAAGTACAGGGCGAACTCATAGGGATGAGGTCTCATTCGAACGGGATTAAGTTCCGCATCAGTTTTGTATTCAATCCACTTGTCAATCACGTCCTGGGTGAACACATCGCCCTTCAAAAGAAATTCATGGTCCGCTTCGAGCGCTTTCAAA
>JARLHM010000022.1 GCA_031292235.1 Syntrophaceae bacterium
CCCTCATCTATGAAGGTTTCGCGCAAGAGGGCGTCAACAATCCGGCTTGAGTCCCATCCATCCATCGCTTCACTGGATGTTCTTACGAACAGCGCCATGTCCGTTGTTTCATGTCTTCTATGTGAATCTTTTCTGAACTCGTTCAATTCTGCTACGCTAGCCATGAGCTTCCCCTTTCAAAAGCTAAATGTAATAAATTATATTTAACAACAATTAGTTACCTTAAATCCATAATACCTAATATCCATTATTGATATAACGAGCTGAAACAAAGCGTTAACCTATAATGCCTACCTACTCCTATGTTTCCGGCCAGAATACGCTGAAATATGACAGCCGCCTGAGACAATTGGCCGAACATCCTGAAAGTAATCCAGTAGCTCTTGCCAAATCCGTCCACAAAAACGGATCATTTTGTGGAGCTAACTCTTATTACCACAACATATAGTGTGTCAAGAACAAAATGGAAAAGATAGAGGCGACATGAGCTAGGTTAGCGAAATTCCACACAATATTTTTTTCGGCAATTAAGTTAACCTAATATAGATATTATGTTGATATTATTACATTTTGATAGCTTATATATCGTGTTCGATACACAAGAAATATCGGATTTGTGAGGCTTTCCAGCGAATTTATTGGATTCAGGGGCGCTTCGCCACATAAAGGCAACTCGAGACAATGTCGTTATAATATCATTTGATTTCAGTATTTTATCTGCATGCCATAAATCATGAGTGAGTTAGCTACCGGACGATGAAGCTGCAAAATGCCATTAGGACCATTTTGATGTATAGACTAGACAATAATATCGGGAATTTCAGTAACTAGCATGCATTTATATAATGTTTTACTTTAATTAATTTAGATAAACTTACGTTGACAAAGAATATTTTTGATGTTATGTCGCATTTATCGATCGGGAAGGAGGGAGCATTCAACCCACCCGTCAAAATCCAATTTTTCAAAAGGTCCTTCCATGGGGAAGTCTGGCGAAAGGAGACATTCTAATGTTGAGAAAATTGTCATTTACCGCAGCCATCCTGGTATTGACGGCGTCGTGGGTTTCCGCCGGGAATCTCGGGGCGCTTGCCACTGCGGCGGCGAGTCAGGAGCCGACACCGCTATACGTAAAACATGGCGCGCTCGTTAAAGCAGAGTACAAATCAGGACTTATGACTACAGCCGATGAAGATATGTCGGCGACCGGAGTTCAACCGGAACGTGTCGCAGCTTCAGCGGACCATAAAATAATGGCCCGTCCCGCGATAGCGTTCAAGCCCCGGCCCAGTGGGATGATGGCCCCACCACCCCGTGTGGAATCGGTTGGTCATGGCCAGGCAGGACTAGTAGCGGAAGCCAAACAAGACTCTCTTGATCTCGAGGGTGACCTGGAGAAAGATCTCGTGCTTTCACCTCCGCCTCAAAGAGCTGAGGAGCCCAAGGAAGTCCCAGCCAAACCGGTTGCTACCGAATCAAAGCCAGCGCCGGAAAAGTCAGCGGTCGCGGCTTCAACAGAGAAGGCCGTAAAGAAACCGATCGCTAAGAAGATAAGGAAGGTTCATCCTGTACCCCAATACGCAGGCTCGCCGAAACCGATACACAAAGTGCATCCTGTCTCTCAGAATTCATGGCAATTCCCGGCGGGCGCTTACGAAAACCGACCATTCCCACAAACCCAGGCTGTCTGCGCGCCATCAAACTTTGGTGTTCCTAACATAACTCCAAATCGGATGGCCCCATCGAGTTACGCGACGTCGGATCCTCGTCCTGTCTTTGGGACTCAGCGCTCAGGTGACAGGATTGTCCGTGATGGTGTTACAATAAAGCTGGCGCCGGCTACTGCGCCGGTTACTGCCCCGCTGCCGTATGAAAGCGAACAGAGGGATGACTCATCCGGTTCCGATCTTTTTTCAACCGCCGCGGAAATAATCGGCATGCCGTTTGCTTTTATAAGTTCGTTATTCTAGGTTTCGGTCTTTTTGACATAAAAAGATAGGACGCTGCACAAAGCTCAGGGCAGCGTCTTTTTATTTTCAAGCCTCAAAGATTTGCGATTTTAGTTTGACACTCTATGCGCCAACGTGGCTTCCAAAGACCTTATCAAAAGGGCTAGAGTCTCATTGACGGGGGCCTGTAGGCCGAGGGATTTAGCCTGGGTCGATATCGCTCCATTTATGAAGTCAATCTCTGTTCTTCTGCCTGCGATTATGTCTTGAAACATCGAATTGAGGTTGCCTGAAGTCCCCTCACATACTTTGACGACATGGGCCTCAGGATCATCGAACATTAACTTGACACCACTGGTTTTCACGATGGCGAGGCATTCCTTGACAACATTGCTGATCAACTTACGCCCGGATTCACACTTAGGCAAATCTCCGTTACGAAGCCGCAGTAGTGTCGCAGGCGCGTTTATCCCAGCGTTAACTATCAACTTTGACCAGACTGAACCTATTGCGTTGTCAACAACGTCGACCGGGCCTCCATTCATAGATCGCAGCACATCTCTAATTGCGACCGCTCTTTCCGTAATTTCTCCGCCTACTTCCCCCAAGAGCGTCGGGCCAAAGCCGGTATGCCGAAATCTACCCATTCCGAGAGTCATGGCGCCCATGGTGGTCACGCCCATCAAAACGCTACCAGGAAACGCGTCATTAAGGATCTCAAAATTCCCGATCCCGTTTTGCACTGTGAGGATCACGCCGTGATCGGAGATTATTTCCTGGATTGTACCGCACGCGGCTTTAGTGTCATAAGATTTTACCAGTACGATGACCAAGTCTGCCTTATCAAGACCAGATAAGTCGTTATAAATTCCAGGCTTTACATACCGATCACCTGAGACACCCTCTATCCAGAGCCCATTGGCCCTGACATAGTTAACCTCTTCAGCGTTGCGTTCCACAAGTATGGGATCAACTCCAGCCTCCCAGAGCAGCGAACCCATTACTGACCCAAGAGAGCCAGCGCCAATTATTGCGATTTTCATTAAAACAGTCCCGTCCCAGAAATCCAGTTCTAATAATCCTTGTCACACGCCATAGCGATGTGTTTTGATCGCATGCTTCGTGGTGGTGAAACACGCGAGTGTGGGCTCATTTGTAAATGCGCTTCAGCTCTTCAGCGACTTCGGCTGGCATCGAATAACAATGCTCCTTGGCTGGAAAATTTCCTTCTTTCACGTCCTTCTTGAACTCTTCAAGGGCCTCTACAATTTGATTCCCGATCTCGCGGTACCTTTTGACAAACTTCGGCGTATAGCGATCAAACATCCCAATCATGTCGTGGATAACAAGAACCTGACCATCACAATGAGGCCCGGCCCCGATACCGAACGTGGGAACGGACGATCGTTTAGTGATTATTTCAGCCAGTTCGGCTGGGACCCCCTCCATCAGGATACTTGAGACTCCTGCCTGTTCCAGTATTTCCGCGTCTTCAATCAGCCTTTGAGCCGTCTTGATGTCTCTACCTTGGGCCTTGAATCCGCCAAGTTGAGCGGCGGCCTGAGGTGTAAGCCCAATATGGGCCATTACCGGGACCGTAGCGTCAGTAAGCGCTCTTACCGTCTCAGCCATCTCTCTGCCGCCTTCAAGCTTTACAGCGTCACAAGCCCCTTCGGCCATAAACCGGCCAGCGTTTCTTATAGCCTCGGTTTTTGAAATCTGGTAGCTCATGTATGGCATATCACCAACAAGGTACGCATCAGGCGCGCCCAATCGGACCGCTTTGACGTGGGGTATCATAAGATCCATTGTCACGGGAAGAGTGGAGTTGTACCCCAGCACGACCATGCCCATGGAGTCCCCAACCAGAACCACGTCTATTCCAGCCTTTTGTTCCAGTATTGCAAAAGGATAGTCATAGGCTGTGAGAAAGGTGATCTTTTCTCCTTTGGCCTTTTTCTCTCTCAGAGTGTGAATCGTAATTTTCGCCATTACACCTCCGGCTCCATACCAATTTCATGCTGGTGAACCTGAAATCCATATAGGACATTCAGCTTGGTTCACTCCGTTTTTTGCTTCGTTCGCAAATTGACCGAATTTATGACTGACAATCATCGCGCCACGCGCAACTCAGTTCGCCACAGTTCTCGATACCTTTAAAACACGGGGAGTTTCCTTCGACCTGTTGAATTTGGCGTATCAAGCCATCTTTTTTAAATTTTTTGTAATTTTTTATTCCCAGGTCTCTAGCCCTTTCCCTAATTTCACGCAAAGTCATTTGACTATCTCCTAGCAAAGATAATTTTTCAACCTACTCGGGGGATGAAAAACATTCTCGCGTCCAATCTTTAATTAATCAAGTGATCAACAAACGCTATCTTTTTAGATGCGTCCGTATATAATCAACAATATCATCGGTTCTCGTCCCAGGTCCAAAAATTTCCCCAACACCCGCATCTTTGAGCGCCGAGATGTCTTCCTCCGGAACGATGCCACCGCCGATAATTAAAACATCCTCTACCTGTCTCTCTTTGAACAGATGGGCCACACGTGGAAACAGATAATCATGGGCCCCGGAGAGGGAACTCAAGCACAAAGCGTCCGCGTCCTCTTGAACGCAAGTCTGAAAAATCGCCTCCGGTGTTTGACGCAGGCCGGTATAGATGACTTCCATACCTGCGTCTCTAAGCGCCCTTGCGACAACTTTCGCCCCTCGGTCATGTCCATCCAGGCCCGGCTTTGCTACGACAACTCTGATCTTTCTATCCATATGTCCACCTCTAGGATACTCAAGCAATTACAATGGAATATTCCCGTGTTTTCGCTTCGGTTTCTCATCCACCTTATTCTCTAGTTGCGCAAACGCGTTGATTAAGACAGCCCTCGTGTCTCTCGGGAAAATCACCTGGTCCACAAAACCAAGTTCAGCGGCGCGGTATGGGCTGGCAAATTTGTCGATGTATTCCTGAATCAGTTGGCTCCGCCTAGCGACAGGATCAGGGGCTTCTTCAATTTCTTTACGGAAAAGGATCTGAATAGCGCCTTCCGGTCCCATAACCGCTATTTCAGCGGTTGGATACGCCAAATTAATATCCGCTCGCAAATGTTTGCTGGACATAACGACATAAGCGCCCCCATAAGCCTTCCTGGTTATGAGTGTGACCTTTGGCACGGTGGCTTCGGCGTAAGCGTACAATATTTTTGCGCCGTGCTTGATAATACCTCCGTGCTCTTGTTGAGTACCTGGCAGATAACCAGGAACATCCAGCAATGTCCAAAGCGGTATATTGAAAGAATCACAAAAACGAACAAATCTGGCGCACTTTACAGACGCTTCAGTGTCGAGACATCCAGCCAACCAATTTGGCTGATTTGCCACAATTCCAATAGTTTTTCCATTTAGCCTACCGAACCCCGTAATAAGGTTTCGGGCGTAATGAGCATGGACTTCGAAAAACTTATTATCATCGAGAGTGGGAATTATGATTTTTTTCATGTCATAGGGACGTCTGGAACTCTCCGGTATGACTGAATCAAGTTCAGGCGTCTTACGGTCAGGAGGATCATCGGTTTCGACAGTCGGCGGACAAGCTCGATTGCTATCGGGGATAAAGGAGTGAAGTTCCCGCACTTTGGCAAGTGTCTCGGCCTCAGTCGGATAATGAAAGTGGCACACGCCTGATACTCTTCCGTGGACCTTTGCGCCTCCGAGACTTTCCGAATCTATTTCTTCACTGGTAACCTGTTTAATTACCTGCGGCCCAGTAATAAACATGTAGCTGGTCTTTTCTGTCATAAAAATAAAGTCTGTGACGGCAGGAGAATAAACCGCTCCTCCAGCGCAGGGCCCCATAATTATAGATATCTGTGGAATCACGCCTGAAGCCCTAACGTTTCTGTAAAATACTTCTCCGTAACCTCCAAGACTTTCCACACCCTCCTGGATCCTTGCTCCCCCGGAATCATTAATTCCAATCAACGGGCAGCCGTTGCGATAAGCAAGGTCCATAACTTTGCAAATTTTCTGAGCGTGGGTGAGCGATAAGCTTCCACCAAATACCGTAAAATCTTGGGCAAATACGTAAACACCCCGTCCATTTATTTTTCCAAATCCTGTAACAACACCTTCTCCTGGAATGTGTGTATTTTCCATTCCAAAATCGACACACCTGTGGACAACAAACTTATCAAATTCTTCGAAAGAACCTTCGTCCACAAGTTGAAGGACCCTCTCTCTAGCAGTCAGTTTGCCGGCTTGGTGATGTTTAGCTATCTTCTTGGGGCCTCCGGCCTGGTCGGCTTGTTCGAGCCTTTTTTCAAGCTCTTGGAATTTTTGATCTAAAATCGACATTTATAACTCCTATGACTTTCCAACTTTATAAATTCACAAAAGGATGTCTCTGACAGTCTGACCAACCTTGGTAAGATTTTCAACTACCGTTACCCCCGCTTTGGTAAGCGCTTCAATTTTCCCCTGAGCCGTACCGGCCCCCCCGGATATTATGGCCCCAGCGTGACCCATTCTCTTTCCCGGGGGTGCCAATTTGCCTGCAACGTAGGCGACAACAGGTTTGCAAAATTCCTTCTTAATATATTCCGAGGCTTGTTCTTCTGCAGACCCTCCTATTTCACCTATAAGGACCACTGCTTCAGTTTTAGGATCATCCTTAAACATTTTGAGACAATCCACGAAACTCAGCCCGACGACAGGATCGCCACCCAACCCCAAGCACGTGCTCTGGCCCATTCCCGCCTTGGTAAGTTGGTCTACCACTTCATAGGTGAGGGTCCCTGACCGTGAAATAACGCCTACGGGTCCAGGGGTATGAATGTACCCAGGCATTATGCCGACTTTACACTTTTCAGTTGGCGAAATAATTCCTGGGGTGTTAGGGCCGATAAGCACTCCACCCTTCTGTTTCACGGTGTAAAGGGCTGAAGCGGTATCTAGGGGCGGTATCCCTTCGGTAATACAGACTATAACCTTTATTCCGGCGTCTACTGCTTCAAGTATAGGGTCTTTGGCGTGGGCTGCTGGGATGAAGATCAAAGACACATTGGCCCCGGTTTCCAGGACCGCTTCTTCAACAGTATTAAAAACGGGGATACCATCGACAAAAGCCCCCTTTTTCCCGGGCGTGACACCTCCAACCATGTTTGCTCCATAGTCTCTGCATGCTATGGAATGAAATGTTCCATTACGCCCGGTAATCCCCTGACAGATAACGCGTGACTCTCTGTTTACAAGAATAGCCATAGTATTGCTCCATAAATTAGCTTGCGCTGAGTTCTTTAGCCTTAACCACTACCAATTCAGCCGCCTCATCCAACGACGGAATCATTTCTATCTGAAGTCCGGAATCGGCAAACAACTTGCGTCCTAACTCAATGTTTGTGCCTTCTATTCTAGCGATTACCGGCAATTGGAGCCCACGCTCCTTTATCGCCCTAATCACACCTCTGGCAAGAACGTCGCATCTCAGTATTCCACCGAATATATTGATAAAGACAACCTTGACTCTGATATCATCAAGGAGAATGTTCATAGCGTCCGCCACTACCTGTTCACTGGCGCCACCGCCGACATCCAGAAAATTGGCCGGTGCCCCGCCGTGAATTGAGATAAGGTCGAGCGTCGCCATGGCAAGGCCTGCGCCATTAACCATGCAACCGATATCACCATCCAGTTTTATGTAACTGAGGCCTGCCTGTCGAGCGGAAAGCTCCACAGGGTCCTCTTGCGACCTGTCTCTCAACCCGGCCATTTCAGGCCTCCTGAACAGGGCATGGTCATCAAGATTGATCTTGGCGTCCAGGGCCAACACTTTTTCCCCGGAAACGACCAAAGGGTTAATTTCCGCCAAAGTACAATCATAAGAAACAAAAATCTCATAAAGGGCGGTAACGGCTTTTGCGATCTGGTTCGCTATCAAGTTCTTGCTCGCAAGTTTGTACGCCAGACCTCTAGACTGGAATGGACACAGTCCTCGCAGAGGGTTCACCTTCACCAAGTAAATCTTTTCAGGGGCCTCCTTGGCTATTGTTTCAATGTCCATTCCTCCAGCAGGACTGGCCATTACTGTAACATGACCGTCATTTCTATCGAGGACAACCCCCAGATAAAGTTCCTCATCTATTTGAGGCGCTTCCTCTACCAGGAGAGCGCTGACGGGTTTACCCTGAGGACCTGTCTGATTGGTGACCAAATTCATTTTTAAGATCCGACCGGCTTCAGACCTGACATCGTCATCAATTGACATGACAGCGATGCCTCCGGCTTTCCCCCGACCTCCAGAATGGGCTTGAGCTTTCAGCACAATTTTGTCGGCCTTAAGGCTTCTGGCCGCCACCAAGGCCTCTAGGGCGTCGTATACCACCAATCCTCTCGGTACACTCACACCCTTTTCCATTAAGATACTTTTTGACTGGAATTCATGCAGATTCATTGTAGACCTGCCCCCGGTGTTTTTTTGACTTTACGGTCGGCGTCATTTGAGAAGACTCCCGACGCAATCTTCAACCAAAAAACTAGATAAAGAGCATAAAGGAATAACAGGCGGTTAAATTAAATTTAACCCTACTTCCCGGGCTTTGCAAGATAAAACTTCCGCTATTGAGGGTTAAATAAACACAATACAAACTGTTGTGAAAATGGCGTATTATGCACATTTCTTTCTATAATATTTGATGTTTAGTCCTTTTTATGCTACAATTACTCCGTATACTAATGCGATTCTGTATAATGAATCATTACATTTAGCGAAAGCGAAGTGCGGAAACACCAATGAGCCATTTTCTCCTTTTTCAGATTGGTGATCAATCCTTCGCTCTAAATCTGTCGAACGTTGAGCGAGTCGTTAGAGCGGTCGAGATTACCCCAGTCCCTTCCTGTGAGAAATACATCCTGGGAATAGTTGACGTGCAGGGAACAATCATTAAGACCATCAATACACGAAAGTTAGTTGGGATAACTAAAAGAGAAATTGAACTTTCGGATCAGTTCATAATCATTAACGCCTTTGGACGCAGACTTATTCTGGTAGCGGACTCCGTCTCAAGTGTCGTGGATCTTACCGTTCACGAAATTTCCATCGAAAAACAATATGAAAAATCCGCCGCTTTCATTGATTCAGTAGCCAGGTTTGGAGATTCACTCGTGCTTGTGATCAACATGAAGAAGGTTGTTTCATTGATCGAAAAACCTCAGGACACCGGATCTGAGTCAGTGGACGAAAAGAATGAAATTCGATTGTGACTGATGCAGAACTACTTAGATTTTGTGATTTCGTTCGGGACCAGGTAGGTCTGGATTTTCCTCAGAAGAACTGGAGTTCTTTGAGGCGAACCTTGTCCAGGGGAGCAGCGTCTCACGGCTTCATATCCGTGGCAGAATTTGTCAAGTGGATTACCGAGATTTCGGATCACGAGAAGAAGATCGATATACTGGCGAGCCTTCTCACTATTGGTGAAACATTCTTCTTTCGAGATCCAAAGACTTTTGATGGTATTGAACACTTCATCATTCCTGACGTGATCAGATCTAAATCCGAGATTCAAAAAACATTCCGAATTTGGAGCGCTGGTTGTTCCACTGGCGAAGAACCTTATTCCCTGGCGATTCTTTGCACGAGAACACTATTGTCGGCTTCAAATTTGCAAATCCAAATTTTGGCGACCGATATAAATAAGGAATCTCTCAAAAAGGCTAAGATTGGATTTTACAAAGAGTGGTCCTTTCGAGGAGCGCCACCGTGGCTCAAGAAAGACTATTTCTTGAAAGTTCCTGGCGGCTATGAACTGAATTCTACAATTAGGTCAATGGTAGAATTTCGCCGGCTGAATCTGGTTTCATTCGACTATTCTTCGATCCTTAATGACTTCGGACCAGTGGATTTGATCCTTTGCAGAAACACCATCATGTACTTTACAGCAGAGGTTCGTAAGAGAATTGTTGAGAACATGTTGTTATGGTTAAATGTCGGAGGATGGCTCATACTAAGCCCAAGCGAAGTCCCTCATGTAGTTCATAGAAAGCTAAGGCTTATGACATTACCAGGCGCAATCTTCTTTCGTAGAAAGTCAGGGGCGGAGGATATCATTAGATCGTTTAAGTCCCTTGACCCTCAAGCTATCCACACGATTAAACCCGACAAGAAAAAGGATTGGTGGATTATTGATGAACGGCTAAAGACAAAGCCGCCTGTTGTAAAACATAGGCCATTCATGGAACAAGAGCCGCATGAAAATTTAGGACTCGAAGAAGAATTAAAGAAAGCTCGCCAAGAATTTGAACTCGCCAATTACAATGAGACTGTAAACATACTGAAGAATTTCTCCTCAAACATTGAAACGGACCCGGGCTTTCTTGGGCCCATCTGTTACCTACTAGCTAAAGCGTACGCTAATCTTGGAATGCTGAAAGAAGCCCAGGACTCAATCGAACAAGCTTTAAAGATGGATAAATTAAACATCGCATATCACCACATTTTCGCTTCAATTCTACAGGCGAAAGAAATGCCCGAGGAGGCGTCGAGAAGACTCGAAAGAATTCTCTTTCTAGATCCTGATCACATCATGGCCAACGTCACTCTGGCAACAATTCAAACAAAACTGAACAACAAGAGTAAAGCCGTGCGGCACATTCGAAACGCAATGACACTTCTTGATGGTTTGTCGCCCGAAGAAGTAGTGCCCGATTCAGATGGAGTTACAGCGGCTCATCTAAGGGAAATGGTAAAATCAGCCATGTTGGTTGTGGATGAAAAGAATAGGCGATAGTTATGATTTCATGAGGAATTGACCTACTTGACGGGAGATTTAAAGAGCAATGAATATTCCTGGCACGAATACAAAATCATCGAAAATCAATCAATCAGCCGACAAAGCCCGTATCCTCCGGGATAGGGCGCTAACCCTTGCGAAAAGACCTGTGGATACAATTCCAGAATTTCAGACTATTGAGGTGCTCGTCTTCGCTCTAGGGGAAGAAAGATATGCTGTCGGTTCTGAAACGGTCAGGGAAGTATGTCCCCTGAAACAGATTACACGCGTGCCATGTGTCCCGCCTTTCGTATTGGGAATTATGAATCTTCGTGGAAAAATATTCTCGGTTATAGATCTGAAAAGGTTGTTTGGCCTTCCTCAAGGCAAGACTTCCGATCAGAGCAAGGTCATAATTATCGGGTTCAACGACATGGATGTAGGCATACAGGTAGATGATGTAACCGGGGTCAAGCAAATCCCGGTTTCTGAGATACAACAGGACCTGCCGACACTAAGTGGAATTCAAGAAAAGTATCTCTATGGAATTACCCCGGAACGGTTAACAATAATTAATGTGGAAACTTTACTGACAGACGAATCCATAGTAATTCAAGAGACGGTTGGGCCATGATTTAAAGAAACTTCAAGATTTTAATTGCGAGTTGATAAGGAGAAACTCAGATGATCAAATTCTTCGCCCGTAGTCTTTTGGCAAAAATGATAGGGCTATTCTTGGCGGTGTCTTTGATTCCAATCGCTTTGGTCGGGACTCTCTCCTATTGGAGCGCTATGAGCGCCTTTCAGAAAATCCAATATACCAACCTCGAAGAGGCTGCGGATGTACGCAAATCGCAAATTCTGGCTTATCTAGACCAAACGATGATGGACGTTAAATTTCTCTCTTCGTTAGAAACTGTGCTGAATTCTTCGAATCAACTGAGATCCGCTGTTGTCGAGAAACCCGGGAGTACGCCTAGCGGGCCTCCAGATATGCGGAACGACGACTACTCTAACGCGTGCAAAGATCTCAACCCCATCTTCAAAAGATTCATGGAAGTCCTCGGAAACGAATCGAGCGGATACGACGATATCTACATTGTTGACGGCGTCTCTGGGGTAGTTCTCTATAGTTTTAAAAGAAGAGGTGAACTTGGGACCAGTTTAAAGAATGGGCCCCTTAGAGAATCCGGACTTGCCAAGGTTTGGGATCTGGTTTCCCGAACAAGGAAGCCCTCTACCTTAGATTTTTCCGCCTTTGCTCCTTCAGGGGTCCCTGAAATGTTCATGGCGGCGCCTTATGGACCTGACACTGCTGGAAACCCCAATTTCATGATGATTATAGGGATTAATCCCAACAGGATCATTAAAATTATGAAAACAGCCATTGGCGTTGGAGAGACAGGTGAAACCAGACTGGTAGGACAAGACCACATTATGAGATCGGAAACCCGTTCTGGGTCCGAATCAGCTTTCTTTAGGAAAAAGGATGAGATGAAACCGTCTGCTATGGCTCTTAAAGGAGAATCTGGCGGGGTCATCGGGCAAGATATAACTGGTGAGCCGTCGCTAGTTTTTTACATGCCGGCCGGGATTAGCAAAGACGAAAACTTGGGAGCCAATTTTGAATGGGCGATTATCTCAGACATAGATGTCAAAGAAGCGCAAGCTAGCACGGTAGACCTTGTCTGGCATATCGCTTTCATAGCTCTCACCATAGCCGTAATTGTCGCTATTTTAGGTTTTCTCGCAGCTAGAGGAGTATCCAAACCCATTAGAAGGATGTCCGACCAGGCATCCAGGATTAGTGACGGTGATCTTACCATTGAAGTAACTATAGAAAGTCGAAAAGACGAGATTGGCCAACTCACAAGATCTTTTCACTCTATGGTTGAGAATTTGCGGCAACAAACTCGAGAAATCCTGGATGGTGTCAATATCCTGATGTCCTCCTCCACTGAGATATCCGCAACTACCTCTGAACTTGCGGCCAGCGCGTCTGAAACATCATCCGCTGTAAGTGAAACTACAACTACGGTCGAAGAGTTGAAACAGACTGTCAACCTTTCGAGCGAAAAAGCCAAATCGGTTTCGGATCGTTCCCAGATGACATTTCAAGTGGCCCAGGGAGGAAAGAGGGCTACCGAAGAAACTGTTAGTCGTATGAACCTTATCAAGGGCCAAATGGAGTCAATCGGCGAAACCGTTGTACGTTTAAGCGAGCAAAGCCTCTCGATTGAAGAAATAATTGCGGCTGTAAAGGATTTAGCTGAACAATCCAAACTTCTAGCGGTAAACGCTTCTATTGAAGCGGCTCGGGCTGGTGAGCAGGGGAAAGGGTTCGCTGTAGTAGCTCAAGAAATTAAAAGCCTGGCAGACCAGTCTAAGCAAGCTACAGATCAGGTCAGGACAATTCTTGAGGACATTCGGGCTTCAATTAGCGCTGTGGTCATGGCTACCGAACAAGGTAACAAGGCCGTAGACGCAGGGTCCAAACAATCTCGTGAGGCCGGGACCGCGATCGATGAAGTAACCAAGAGCGTGCACGAAGCCGCTCAGGCCTTGACCGTCGTGGTCGCTTCAAGCGAGCAGCAGTCTGTGGGCGTTGAGCAAGTCTCGAGCGCTATGGACAGTATTGATCAGGCGATGCGTCAGAACGTCGAAGGAACGAGACAACTGGAAACCGCGGCTAGAAATCTGGAACAACTTGGACAAAGACTCAAAGACTTTGTAAACAGATTCAAAGTCTGAGGAAACCTGCGATGGACACGAGAGAAGAGGAATTTCTCAAAAGGCTCAAAGCCACATTTAAAATCGAGGCTGATGAACACGTTCAGACTATTTCTTCAGGGCTATTGGACCTCGAAAACACCTCTAACCCCGAGGGGAAAAACCAAATACTGGAAACAATCTATCGTGAGGCGCATAGTTTAAAGGGCGCCGCTAGAGCGGTAAACCTTCGGGATGTTGAAAAAATCTGTCAAGCCATCGAAACTGTTCTTTCTCTTCTCAAAAAGGAGGAATTACAACCGTCTTCTCAAGTCCTTGACACTCTACTCGATTCTGTTGAGGGAGCAGCTAAGCTAATATCAACAGACGAAGTTTTCCCCATTGGAGAATTACTTCAACGTCTGTCCGATATAACTTCCGAACCGGCTGCGTCCACAGATAGTTCCCCAAGCGCCCCGGAAAGGTTGGCGTCAATCGTTTCAAATGACAAACCACCAAAACCCGATGATTCGGTTACTCCTGAGCTTTCAGTTCAGCTCCCCCCAACTTCGGGACAACCATCCGCTTCAATGGGACCGAACCAAACTTCAGCGCGAACAGTCCAGACTGATTCGAAGCGTTCCACCCAGGCAGAGACCATAAGGATCCAATCATCTAAACTTGATTCCCTTCTCTATCAAGTGGAGGAAATGGTGGCTGTTAAAATGGCCGTTAATCAACGTGTTTCCGACTTGAAAAGCGTTAAATTAAACCTGGATTTGCATGGAAAACAATGGGCTAAAGTATGTCCTGAAGTCAGAATTTTAAAAGGAATTGTTCAAAATCTGGAGTCTTGCGGCGCAACTGGAAACTACAGACCACAATTACTCAAAATCATTGATTTTCTAGAGTCAAACGAGGCCACATTAAAAACAATTGAAGGGCGACTTAAAACCCTCACATCGATGGCCGAAAATGATTCTCGTCAAGCCTCATCTATGGTTGACGACCTCCTTGAAGATATGAAGAGTGTTCTGATGCTGCCGTCTGCAACTCTTCTGGAAATGTTCCCCCGACTCGTGAGGGACCTCTCCGGGGACCAGAAAAAAAAGATCAAACTCACTATTGATGGTGGAGACATAGAAATTGACAGGAGAATTCTTGAAGAAATGAAGGACCCTTTGATCCATCTGGTCAGAAATGCTATTGACCACGGTTTGGAGGGACCCGACGCTAGATCTCGTAAAGGCAAGAGCGAAGAGGGATCACTGTCTATATCAATTTCTCAACTAGGAGCAAAAAAGGCTGAGATAGTGGTCACCGATGACGGTTCAGGAATAGACCCCGAAAAAGTTAAGCTCGCAGCTCTCAGGAGAAACATCATCACTGACCAGGAGTTGCGTAACCTCAGTAATGAGGAAGCGATCTACCTGATATTCAAATCTGAAGTTTCCACAAGCCCTATAATAACAGATTTGTCAGGCAGAGGTTTGGGCCTGGCAATAGTACGGGAAAAAGCAGAAAAGCTCGGAGGAATAGTCATTGTCGAATCAAAGGTAGGCGCGGGAACTGTGTTTCGTATCCAACTACCGGTTACGCTTGCTACTTTTAGAGGCACGCTGGCGAAGGTAGGATCAGAACTCTTTGTGATCCCTACTGTTAATGTGATCCGTGCCGGCCGGGTAAGGCGAGATTCAATCCGCACCGTAGAGAATCGTGACACAATAACAATGAATGGTCACGTATTATCTTTGGTCCGGATGACAGACATTTTGGAAATTGAACCCGGACCTGACCAGGATGAAAAGTCGCAGTTTGTGACTATAGTGATCCTGGGCGCAGCCGAGCAAAAAATCGCGTTCAGTGTTGATGCTATCTTAAATGAACAGGAAGTGCTTGTAAAAAGTATGGGACGTCAATTGTCTCGAGTCCGTAATGTTTCTGCCGGAACTGTTCTAGGTTCCGGCCAGGTCGCGCTTATTCTGAATGTTTCTGACCTGATTAGGTCCGCCATGCGAATCACCGGCGAAAGTCTGTTCGCTCACACCAAGAAATCTCAAGAAGTATTAAAAAGAAAGTCGATTCTTGTAGTGGAAGACTCAATCACGTCTAGAATGTTGCTGAAGAATATTTTAGAATCAGCAGGCTATGATGTTCAAACTGCCGTGGATGGAGCAGACGCATGGGCGACACTAAAAATAGGAAAATTTGATGTCGTGGTTTCCGACATAGAAATGCCCCGAATGGATGGATTTGAACTCACAGCAAAAATTCGAGGAGATGAAACTCTTAAAAATGTCCCAGTCGTGGTAGTAACCTCTCTTGAATCGAGAGAAGACAGAGAAAGAGGAATCGATATAGGCGCCAACGCCTATATCATCAAGAGTGGTTTTGAGCAGAACAACCTTTTATCAGTCGTGAAACGGCTTGTTTAGGTACGGGCTAATAATATGATTAGAGTGCTTATTGTGGACGACTCAGCGGTTGTGCGGGACCTCCTGAAACATATTCTCAGTTCGGACGCTGAAATAGTCGTGATTGGAGAGGCGAAAGACGGACTGGAAGCAGTTGAATTAGTAGCCAAACACAAGCCCGATGTCGTCACCATGGACATAAATATGCCTCGACTCAACGGGTTTGAAGCCACCCGCCAAATCATGGAAAAAAACCCTGTTCCGATAGTAATTGTCACTGCAAGCTGGGACCCTAATGATGTCGGAAAGATGTGGCTGGCGATGGAGGCGGGAGCTGTCGCCACGCTTGAAAAACCAAGATACTCTACAAAGGAAGATTACGAAAACTCTGGAAATATAGTCGATACCGTTAAACTAATGTCACAGGTTAAAGTCATTCGCAGATGGGCGCCGAAAAGAGTTAGTAATACACCATCCGACCTCTTGACTAAGATACAACCCGAACATTTTTCACGGCAATATGGAATAGTTGCCATTGGGGCCTCAACAGGTGGACCACCAGTCATCAAAGAATTACTGGCGGCCCTACCGTCGGATTTTTCCGCCCCAATTGTTATTGTTCAACACATTGCTAGAAATTTCACCACAGGATTTGCGGAATGGCTTGATCAATCCACACCGTTAAACGTAAGGGTCGCAAAACATGCCGACCGATTGGAACCAGGCGCTGTCTATGTCGCCCCGGATGGATTACACATGAAAGTGGATTTCTCTAGTCATGTTGTTCTAACTAATGACCCACCGGAAAATGGCTTGAGACCTTCTGTATCCTATCTTTTTCGATCCGTTGCCGCTGTTTTTGGAAATAGGGCAGTTGGGATACTTCTCACAGGTATGGGTAGAGATGGGGCCAATGAGCTGAAAATACTGAAGGATAAAGGCGCAATAACTATAGCTCAAGACAAAGAAACATCAGTGGTTCACGGTATGCCCGGGGAAGCCATAAAGATTGGCGGCGCGTCTCATATAGCTCCGTCCCACAAAATAGCCGGCTTGCTCTTACGACTAGTAGGTGGAGGCGAGAAGAAATGAAAACTGAATCGTTTCAGGACGCTTCGGACCTGGGGGAGAACTCAAACACGAAGATCCTAGTGGTCGAAGACAGCCCAACTCAGGCCATTCGCCTTCAACACATACTTGAGACAAGGGGGTTCGAAGTCGCTGTAGCGTTTAACGGCAAGGCCGCTCTTGAGCACCTCGAACACGATCGCCCTTCAATAGTGATTAGCGACGTTATCATGCCCGAAATGGACGGCTACGAACTTTGTAAACGTATCAAGTCGGATGAAAGGTTTAAAGATATTCCTGTAATTATTTTGACGTCACTTTCAGATCCGGAAGATATCATAAAAGGTTTGGAAGTCGGCGCGGACAACTTCATCACCAAGCCGTACCAGGAAAAACTTCTTGTTTCAAGAATTCAATACATTATTGTAAACAAAGAACTAAGAGCTAAATCCACATCAGGTTTAGGTATTGAAATTTTTTTCGCAGGTCGAAAACACTTCCTCGAAGCGGATCGAATCCAAATCGTTGATTTATTACTTTCCTCTTACGAGACCGCGGTTCAAAACTATCATGATCTTGAAAGAACTAATGAGGAATTAATTCGATCCAATGAATTGGTTTCCGCAGAAGCCAACAAACTTCGGACCTTAATCGAGTGCCTCGACGCAGGGATCATTTTTGCCGACGAGAATGACATTATTACCGAAATAAACAGCCGGTTCGCCGAATTGTTTGAAACAAAGCGAAATGACGTTCTCGGCGAAACGATCTGGAAGGTCCATGAAGATAACCCTTCCCTTGGACACGTTCGAGAGATTATATCCGGATTCAAAAAAGGCCTTTCACGTAAATGGGTTTCGGTGGATCGTAAACTTTTGGGTCGAGACCTTTCCATGCGTGTCCAGCCCATATTTGAAAATGGCGTGTATAAGGGCGTCATTTTAAGCGTCATAGATGTTAGCGATTTCGTTCAGGCGCAGGAACAAACTAAACAGGCAAACAGGGCCAAGAGCCAGTTTCTTGCCAATATGAGCCATGAGATAAGAACACCCCTTAATGGGATAGTCGGTATGGCCCAATTGGCGCTCAATACCGACATGAGTGACCGTCAACGGGAATACATAGAGGCCATAAGGACATCTTCCCAGGACCTAATCAACATAATCAACGACATACTGGATTTCTCGAAGATTGAGGCTGGAAAGTTGTCATTGTTCCCTGCGCTGTTCAGTTTGAGGGAATCCGTATCAACCGTTGTGTCCAACCTGGCCATTCAAGCATATACCAAAGGCGTAGAATTGATTTATGATGTGGAGGACGACGCTCCGGACCAATTGATTGGGGACTCCGGCAGATTGAGACAAATTCTCATCAATCTTGTCGGTAACGCTATCAAGTTTACTGAACACGGGGAAATTTATGTCAATATCAAGGCGGAGCCTTTGACGCAAAATACTCTGAAACTTTATTTTGCAGTTCGAGATACAGGGGTAGGTATTCCAAGCGAGAAACTGGAGACTATTTTTCAAGCATTCGAACAGGTTGATTCTTCGTCTACACGCCAATTCGGCGGCACGGGTCTGGGCTTGGCTGTTTCTTCCCAGCTTTGTCAGATGATGGAGGGAAACATCTGGGTTGAAAGTGAGTTGGGAAAAGGAAGCGTCTTTTATTTCACGGTAAAAATGGAACGAGGCGATGAAGAGACGGGCAAAACAGCGTTGACCGGATCACTTAACGCCCTTGCAGGCCTTTCTATATTGCTGGTTGAAGATAATGCGACAAACCGGAGATTATTTTACCATACGCTTTCTAAGTCCGGACTAATTGCCAAGGTGGCATCAAACGCCGGGGAAGCGATTTCAATCCTTCGCGCCGCCAAACAAGCTAATCATAAGTTTGACTTCATTTTGGCCGACATGACATTGCCGGACATGACAGGATTGGAACTGATTAATGATGTCAAAAGCGGGGACTTGGCGCCTAAGTCAAAATTCATTCTGTTGGTCCCTAGAGGTCTCTCTCTCGACACCATTAAATGTGAGTATCTCAATCTCACCGTCTGCATATCAAAACCCACCGGTCCCTCTGAACTCATAGCTGGATTGCTCAAGACACTGGATGTGTCGGGACCCCTATCTTCAACAGAGATTGCGCCAAGCGGGTCGCACAAATTGGATGAAACAAAGGAATCGCTCCGGATACTTGTCGCTGAAGACAACCTGATAAATCAGAAGTTGGCCAAATACATGCTTTCAAACTTAGGGCATGACGTTACTCTCGCGGCCAATGGCAAAGAAGCGATGGAACGCTCGGAGAATAGCCAGTTTGACTTAATACTCATGGATGTCCAGATGCCGGTCATGGATGGCCTTGAGGCAACGCGTTCGATTCGAGAGCGTGAGAAACAATCCGACCTGCACATTCCTATAATCGCCCTCACTGCACACGCCATGAAGGGGGATCGAGAACGTTGCCTGGAAGCTGGGATGGATGACTATATTTCAAAACCCATAAATTATCCCGAACTTATGGAAGCTATCAACAGGATTCACGCGGAATACCCTCGGAGTGTAGGACCGTTAGTTGGAAATAGATCCAATCCAGTTTCTTAAGATCTGAAATCACATTATTTTTCTTTAATTTTACCTAGAAATGTGATATGTAGCATTTATATTTGAGTTGGTGGGCTAACCATCATTGGGTTTGGGCGTTTAAGGAGTAACGGCATGAAGTTCTATATTATGTTTGTTGGTTTACTTGCTATTATAATTTATTCTACAGAGCCTACTTTCGCAACAGACCAAACTTTATCCATTATTGCCAATCAGCAGGTTTGCCATATTCTTGAGGATTCTCCCTCATGCTCAGGAATCGCTCCACAAAAGAGCCAAAGCGCTGATCTACCTTTAAAGGCAACTCTCTCAATGAAAGATAGCCAAAACTTCTTAAAATCCTCAAAGACCAACATGGATATGCAACGCACTTATAAGGAGCTTAGCGGAAGGGTCAAGGGGGACTGATACCAGTCAGTGTCCACCTTTAATGGTTGAAGCGAGGCCCAAGATATAAGTTCTATAGTTGGTTTCCCGTCACCTTACTCAGATCATAATCATCAGTCTTTACGAGTTCTTCGTGCGAAACAGGGTCTGTTTAATCCCCTAATTACGATATTGCTGGTTGATTATATTATTACAAGCGGCTATATTCCCTAGCAGCTAAATTATGACCATTCAAACACAATTCGATCATTCATGGTGAGTTCCAAGCATATGGAAAAGGGACGCGTATTGATTGTTGACGACCAGGAGGAGATACTTACCTCTCTTGGCGCTATATTGGCTGACGAAGGCCACGATGTTTTAAAAGCCCGTGACGGACAAGAAGCCTTGCACGCAGTGCAAAGTGACTCTCCGGATATAGTTTTCCTGGATATATGGATACCGGGGATTGATGGTATGCAAACTTTGAAAGCAATAAAGCGTATTTCCCCGAAATGCCACGTTATCATGATGAGCGGCCATGGCACGATTGAAACAGCGGTAAAAGCTATTAAGCTCGGAGCTGAAGACTATCTCGAGAAACCGCTGAATCTCGAAGATACTCTTCATTTGGTTGAGAAAGCAATATCAGCGAAATGCGGTCGACCTGAAGTCGCGGACTTTTCACGTGGAAATCCTGGCCTGTTAATCGGCTCATCCCAACTTGCGGCCAACACACGCAGATCTGTCGAGAACGCTGCGCATGAAAAGGGTTCGGTCTGGATATACGGTGAAAAGGGATCAGGCAAGGAATTCCTTGCCCGCATGATTCATTTCATATCCGGCAGAGACAGACATAAACTCATAAAGATTGTTTGCGATGAGTTGGCCGTGGATAATGTCAGGGACATCCTGCTGGGCAGGATCGGTGATCGCGACATAACAAAACAGGGAAAGATTACCCTCGCCTCGGGAGGTACCCTTCTCTTTGTGGGAGTTGACCGGCTCAAGCCAGGATTGGAATCATTAATCAAGAAAATTCTAGGTGAGGCTGGGATTTACGGCAAAGAAAACTCAGGCGGCTCCAGTCACGTGAGATTACTTTTCACATCAAAGAAATCTCCGGACGAAATGTTGGCGGCTGGATATGAAAGTGACCCTATAAGGTCTTTCACCCAGCGTGTGATTCGTGTCCCTGCCCTACGGGAACGACCTGAAGACATCGCTTTACTGGTAAGGCATTTTCTGGCCGAGGCGTGCAGGGAATTCGACAAAGAAATTTCAGATATCGAAGAAGAGGCGCTCGGCAGATTACTTGAACACTCCTGGCCTGGCAACATTAAGGAATTAAAAATTCTAGTAGAACATACCGTTATGAATACGTCAGCGCGGACACTGGCAATTAACGAGTTGTTATTACCGGCTAATTCCGGCGCTCACATCAATGAATCAATTCAGGATTCCACGCCCAGGAGCGCTGAAGGACAAATCGAGACCTTGTGTTCTGTGAGAGATCGTCACATATCAAGAGACACCGATATAACTCCTGAATCTAAGCAGAAAGACGCCCCGAGGAGACAAAAAACTTTACGTGGCAAGGTGGTCATATACGGTCAGGGATTGCATTCAGGACAAAAAACCGGGTTGACAATATCTCCTCTACCCCCATCATCGGGAATCAATTTCGGCCATATAACATCCGGCGGCACTGTTCCGGCATTGCTGACATTCGTCGAATCAACGGACTTCAGCACGAGCCTACGTGGAAACGAGTCACTCGCTAGAACAATAGAACATCTAATGGCTGTGTTTCATGTCTACGGATTGACAAACCTGCTTGTAAAGATTTCCGGTGAAGTTCCGATAATGGATGGGTCCGCCCTAGAATTTTGCAATCTTGTTGAAAGCGCTGAAATAATCACACAGGATGAAATAGTAGAAGAAATCAGAATCTCAGAACCGATTGAACTCTCGATGCCGGCGGGAAGTTCTAAAAGCATGAGGATCGAGCCGTCGGACACCCTGGAAATCGAATATCATATGGACTACCCACGCCCCATAGGGAAAATGACCATGACGTTCAGGCTTTCTTCGGTCCTGGATTTCAAGTCCGAGATTGCGCCAGCCAGAACTTTTGGGTTTGTTAAAGACATTAGAATAATGGACGAGATGGGATTAGCGGGAGGCGGCAAACTGTCCAACCTGGTTCTACTCGATGAAGATAAGGTAGTAAACCCTCCACTACGTTTTCAAAATGAATTTGTCAGGCATAAGATACTTGACATTCTCGGGGATTTTTATCTCCTCGGTCGACCTATAGTGGGTAAGATTATTGCGAAACAAACCGGACACTCGGATAATATAGCCATGTTGCGTCTGATCAATGACAGACTCGGCGTGCTTTAGTCTTCCTGTTTATGCGCCTTCTTAGGGGCAAGGAAAAGCCTAAAGTATCTACCAAAAATATAAAACCCGACCAAAGCGCCAAGCAAATGCGCATATTCCAATTGGAAGAACTGTCCCAATTCACCGGGAATGTCCCCAAGCTGAAACATGAAATAAAATAAGTCGAAAGACTCGCCGGCAAACCATAGCGCAGCGACACATCCTAAAAAGGCAAAGTAGAGGCTTGCCCACCTCTTTGCGAATTTACCGGTCTTTGACCACTGGTAGGCGCGAAATGCCTGGACAACCAGGTAAGGCGCCAAAACCCGTGACAGAAGCAGCAACGCAGACTCTACGCTGGAAGTCCCGGAGTTGATAAGCTCCTGATAAATCAATTTCAAACCATATCCACTGATGTCACCACGCAGAAGAAGGAACAGAAACGCTAGAGGAAATATAGATATCGAAAGGGCCAGAATCGCAATTTCACGAATTATAATTCCCATCATGCCAACTATTATAGCACTATCCTGACTTTTTTTGACCATTTCGTTGCGTCGGAAAGCCTTTTTTCTTTGTAGGCTCCGTCACAATCAGTTATACTTAATTTCCATTGCGCTTCCGCAACATAATTTTGATAAATCATTACCATCTCACGATTCTACATTTCCAGGAGGATTTTATGGATAAGATTTGGCTGAAATCATATGCTCCGGAGGTCCCTGCTCATATTGATATTGAAAAAATCAACCCTCCTGAAGCTTTGACAAGAACGGCAAAGCGTTACCCCGAAAACACTGCGTTAATATTTCAAGGGACAAAGATCAGTTTCAGGAAACTCGATGACATGGTATCCCGATTCGCAGCCGCTCTAGTTGATCTTGGGGTCAAACCCGGAGACACCGTAGCAACGCTTCTGCCTAACATCGTTCAGATGGTCGTAGCCACATACGGCGCTTTGCGGGCCGGCGCCCTTGTGGCCCTTAACAACCCTCTCTATACCGATCGGGAGCTTGAACACCAATACAATGACTCTGGATCCACGCTGCTTGTCTGTTTGGATGTGCTTGTTCCAAGGATGGTCGCCCTGCGGCACAAGACTAAAATTACCAAGATTATCTCCTGCCACATAAGGGATTACCTCCCCTTTCCACTTAAACAACTCTTCCCGTACGTAAAAAAGGGGATGCATCTTAAAACCCCGAATGAAAGGGACATCTTTGAGTTCACTGATCTGATCAAGAAATATCCCCCTATTAAGACCCCTTACAAGTCCAAATGGGAAGACACGGCCTTACTGCTGTACACAGGTGGGACTACCGGTGTTTCAAAGGGGGTCCAGTTGACGCATTCGAATCTTTCCAGCAACGTCCAACAGTGCAGGGCCTGGTTCCATGCTTTTAATGACGGAGGTGAAACGGTTGTAGGCTGTCTGCCTTTCTTTCATTCGTTCGGGCTTACCACCGCCATGAACATAGCGGTATATTATGGGTACACAAACATATTGATACCAAAACCTGATCCGAAAGCCATCCTGGAGTCGATCCAAAAGTTCAAAGCCACCTATATCCCAGCAGTGCCTACACTTTATAATGGAATGATCAATTTCCCGGACCTGAAAAAATTTGACATCTCGACGATTAGGGGATGTTTTTCCGGCGGGGCCCCCTTGCCACTGGAAACAATTCGTAAATTTGAAGAACTCACGGGCGCTCAAATTTGTGAAGGTTTCGGTTTGACAGAAACCACACCTGTGGCGACTATCAATCCACTAGGAGGCAAGAGGAAACCGGGTTCGATCGGGCTTCCAATACCGAACACTGAGGCCAAGCTGGTTGATGTAGACGATTACCATAAGGAAATAACAGAAGTTAACCAACCAGGAGAGCTTTGCATTAAGGGTCCGCAGGTTATGAAGGGATACATCAACAGGCCGGAAGAGACTGAGATCGCTCTTCGGGATGGCTGGCTCCTTACAGGAGATATCGCCGTAATGGATGAAGAAGGTTATTTCAGTATTGTTGACAGGAAAAAGGACATGATCATTTCCGGCGGGTTCAATATCTACCCGAGGGATGTCGATGAAGTGCTATTCGCACATCCAAAAATTGTAGAAGCATGCGCAATTGGAGTACCCGACACCTATTCCGGCGAGAGAATTAAGGCCTATGTCGTACTTAAACCCGGCGAAACGGCCACACCTATTGAAATTATTGACTATTGCAAGGTAAACCTGGTGAAATATAAAGTCCCCAAATATGTGGAGTTCGTAAGTGAATTGCCCAAAAGCGCTGTAGGTAAAATTCTTAGGAAAGAATTGAAACGAATGGATCAGGAACAATCGGTAAATAAACCGGATTAGAGCTGCTCGCGATCATCAATGCTTGTTCAACGGGTAAGAAGTTCAGTTAACCCCACAAGGATGACATTTCCTTTCGAACCAAAGGAAATGCCATCCGCCGTCAACCATTTAAACTAAGTCACGCCGCTCCTGCCATAAGCGACTTGTAACCTTTCTGATTTCCCAAAACTTCTTTCAGGAAAGCCCCTGTGTAGGAACCAGGGGTCTCAGCGATCTTCTCAGGCGCCCCCTGCGCTACAACCTCGCCACCTTCGTCCCCTCCCTCGGGTCCAAGGTCAATTATGTAGTCCGCCACTTTTATTACATCCATGTTGTGTTCAATCACGAGTACGGTATTACCCGCATCAACTAGGCTTGTAAGCACGTCGAGCAATTTCCTGACATCCGCGAAGTGAAGCCCGGTCGTAGGCTCATCCAAAATATAAAGGGTCTTGCCGGTCCCACGGCGTGACAACTCTTTAGAGAGTTTGATCCGTTGGGCTTCACCGCCGGAAAGGGTCGTGGCGGGTTGCCCTAGTTTAATATAACCCAACCCTACATCTTGCAGTGTCCGGAGTTTGTTGTATATGGGCGGGATGTTTTCCATAAATTCAGCGCCCTGATCGACGGTCATATCAAGGACATCGGTAATGTTCTTGCCCTTAAATTTAATTTCCAGGGTTTCTCTGTTGTATCTCTTGCCTTGACACACGTCGCATTTTACATAGACATCGGGCAGGAAGTGCATCTCGATTTTGATAACGCCATCCCCGTGACATGCTTCGCATCGGCCGCCCTTAACATTGAAACTGTAGCGACCGGGCTTGTAGCCCCTCATCTTGGACTCAGGAAGATTCGCGAACAACTCACGAATGTATCCAAAGACTCCTGTATAGGTCGCAGGATTGGACCGGGGAGTCCTCCCGATTGGAGCCTGATCGATCTCGATAACCTTATCGATCTGCCACAAACCCTCAATCTTATCCACAAAACTCAGTTTCTCGAGACTTTTCCGAGTACCGGCCTGAAAGGCTTTTCGCAGGACTTCAATAACAAGAGTGCTTTTCCCGGAACCGGAAACGCCTGTCACGCACGTGAAGACCCTTAACGGAATGGTGACATCAATATTCTTGAGATTATTGGCCCTTGCGCCCTTGATTACAATCTTTTCTCGGTTCAGTTTCCGCCGTTTGGCCGGAACGGGGATGATTTCTTTCCCGGAGAGAAATTTACCTGTGATTGAAGTGTCAGATTCCAGCAACTCTTCCGGTGGTCCTGCGAAGACGACTTCTCCCCCAAGTCGCCCCGCGCCCGGTCCCATGTCCACTACAAAGTCCGAACTCAGTATTGTCTCGGCGTCATGTTCGACTACCAGAACAGTATTGCCTTGATCTCTCAAATCAATGAGCGTGGAGAGCAACCTCTGATTGTCTCGCTGATGAAGTCCAATGCTGGGTTCGTCGAGGATATAGAGAACTCCGACGAGCGAAGACCCAACCTGTGTCGCAAGTCTTATCCTCTGAGATTCTCCTCCTGAAAGAGACGCTGAACTGCGGTCCAGAGTCAGGTAACTCAGCCCTACCCTATTGAGAAAACCCAGTCTGTTTCGTATCTCCTTTGTAACTCGTTCAGCGATCTCCATACTCCTAGCCGTCAATTCCAGGTCTTCCATGAATCTGGTGACCTGACGGATCGACATGGCTGTAACTTCATTAATTTGGGTATCGCCTACAAGTACACTCCTCGCCTCACGTTTCAGCCTGGACCCATGACATGACGGACAAGGAATTTCACTCATAAAGGAGCTGAACTCGTCCAGGATTTCTTCACTTTCGGTTTCCAATTGTCGGCGTTCCATGTTTGGGATGACACCTTCAAAAGGTTTGCGAAAGTAATGTCGCCTTCCATCCCGTTCATAGTTAAAATCTACTTCTTCTGATCCTGATCCGTATAAAACCATGTCCTGGATCTTCGCCGGCAACTTGCTGAATGGAAGATCAGGATTAAATTTGAAATGCGCTGAAAGAGAATGGATTGTCTGGTTAAGAAATATAGAATTTTTCTTTTTCCAGGGAGCAATAGCTCCATTCATTAAAGACAGGTCCGGATCCGAAATAATCAAGTCCGGATCAAAGCGCGTTTTTACACCCAGCCCCCCACATGTTTCACAGGCGCCGTATGGATTGTTAAATGAAAATAGTCTCGGAGATATCTCGCCTATGGAAACACCATGTTCGGGACAGGCGAGTTTTTCACTGAAAAGGTGGGCCTTGCCATCCTGATTTTCTACGATCACAACACCTTGTCCAAGATGAGCGGCGATTTCCAGGGAATCAGCGAGACGCCTCTCCACGCCGGATTTGATTACTAGCCTGTCAACGACCACCTCGATGTCATGTTTCTTGTTCTTTTCCAAGTGAATGTCTGATGACAGATCAATCAGGTTTCCATCAATCTTTGCCCGAACGAACCCATCTCGAACCAGTTTCGCGATTTCAGACCGATATTCGCCTTTACGACCTTTCACAACAGGCCCCATGACGAGCACTCTGGCATTCGGGGGGAAATCCATGACCTGATCAACCATTTGCTGGATCGTCATGGAACTTATGGGCTTACCACATTCCCAGCAATGGGGAATCCCAACGCGGGCATAAAGTAACCTGAGGTAGTCATAAATTTCCGTGATCGTTCCTACCGTGGACCTGGGGTTTTTGGATGTGGTTTTTTGCTCGATACTGATGGCCGGGGATAAGCCTTCAATCAGATCTACGTCAGGTTTATCCATAATCTCAAGGAACTGTCTTGCATACGCGGACAAAGATTCCACATAGCGTCTCTGTCCCTCGGCGTAAATTGTATCAAACGCCAGGGTTGACTTTCCGGAACCAGACAGGCCGGTAATGACGACCAGCTTATCGCGTGGTATCTCTATATCAATATTTTTCAGATTATGTTCGCGTGCCCCGCGAATCACTATCGCCTTGGATGCCATATGAAATCCTGTAACTCCGGACGCTCTTTCGATTAGATTTTATGCGCGTAAGATTCATATTATAACGAAGCTCAAAAAAAATCTGCATAATCCACTTGACGCGCTTTTAGCCAAGTGTATGTAATTCTATTAGTATTTATAGACTATGTCTTGTCTTTGTCCTTTTTAGTCAATATTATAAGAAAATAACATAAACTATTTGTTGACTAAGACTCGGGGCCGTGTTATTTCCGCTGTATTTTCTGGGAGGCGGAAATCGGACGCCTTTCCGAGTTTATTTTTCCAGTAGGAGGTATGGATATGTTGTTCCCTTATTCCGATGCGGCGATTGGAGTTCCCGAACCTCCCGGCGACTTCGAAAGCAATTACCGGCACCTAAAAAGAACCATTAACACCGCAATCAAGAATGGAGTTGCACTTGACCAATTAAACCTAATTCCTAAGAACTTTTCTGAAAAGCCTCCTAAAAATCTTTCCCGAGAAGATCTTCTCCGCCTTCTAAAACTCATCAGACGCATAAAATCCCGTTGCGAATCATTGCTTGAACCGCCTGTGCCGGCGCAACTCGAACGCGACATTCTTGCAAAAAGGCCGGAGGATCGCCTTCCATGGGAAACTGAAGCGCTTGACAAGATTGAGACATGGAAGGAAGCTCTAAAAAATGTTAGAGCTGAAGTTAGAATCGAACTCAATCAGCACCTAAAATCCAAATTCTTTCATGAAAAGCGCAAGTAGATTCAGCTAAACGCTGTCTTATAGCTGTTTCTACAATAACGCGTCACCTTCCGTGTGGACGGCGTTGGGTATTTAAAAGCCAACGCCTGTTCTCGCGAGGCCATCCGGTTTCCATCAATATGAGTCTCCGTCAGCAGCCTTGTGTTCTTGTGAAGAATTCAAGCGGCGTCACTACTCCGGGTATGAATCAAACAACTTTCCCCATTTAGAATTCTTCTTAAACGCCTCGATTTGTGGACGGGCTTTGAACGGCCAGTAGATATAATCGTGGTAGAAGAATGATCCAAAGACGAACAGATAGACCAGAGGCGTCCTAAAGAACAATTTTTGCAAGGGCTTAAGAGGTCCAAACCAAATGAAGTTACCTATAGCGGACGCCGCGTTGTTCCCAACTGAAAAACCCCAATTTTCCTGCGAGATATCCTCTCCAACGACTTCAATTTGATCCATATCGCCAATTCCAAGATTGGATTCATGAGCGATACGTATGAAATCCAGCCCCATGGGATCGAACCCCATTAGTTTGGCAGCGACTGCGTCTATCGCTGCGCAATCGCCGGACGCGAGTATCAGGTCCTTTTCAATTGGAGTCATCGTTCTTGGCCCGGGACCACAACCCGCTACGGTCCCGTCCATAACGGAAAATATTCCGGAATGTATTTCCTTCTGAATGTCCAGGAGATCATTGAGCGTAGCGTGAATGACGGAGTGAGTGTAATGCCTTTTAGTATTCAACAGGCCCCCAAAAGCGTTTTTCATGGACCCTGTGGTCCCAGTATATATATGGCACTTCACTGTAGGCAAATGAACGATATTCTTGCCTATAAAATATTCGGGGATGGTTATTCCGTCGGTAAATATACTGTTTAGGACCCTCATTTTAGCTTTGGGCTGATATTTAACCCATTTGATGTCCGACTCACGGAAGTTATAAAGGACAGGTATGTTATGTCTCCGGAATATGGGGACGTATTTGTTTAGCTTCTCTCCTTTAAACGCGTCCGTTACCACTGTCTCGTTTTGAACACAGACTATATCTTTATATCCGGCTTCCTTCAGGGTAAGAATTACGCCTTCAAGTTGCCACGGGGTGGTATTTGCGCCTAAAAAAGGAAAGTGCCAGGAAATATTATCTTTAAGAATTACGGTCCGAGAAGGATCGAGAAACTCCGTGAAACGCGCTCGTTCCATAGTAAGCTTGATGTCTTCGATCACAGTTTCAGGCTTTGTTTTTGTTACTGCTACCAAGGCTTTTTTTGCCATTTCTACCTTCTTGTTGTTGGTTGACTGTTATATTCTGTAACTATTATTTGCCTTAAAAACAACACTATAAAGTATTCTTGACACTATTTTAAGATTGAC
>JARLHM010000023.1 GCA_031292235.1 Syntrophaceae bacterium
GCTTTAAGAAAATTACGACGTGTCCATCTGCTCATGACCTATTCTCCCGATTAGAAAAGTTCTTAAACCTTGTGCTGATTGTGAAGCATCTACAACTGTCACATCATGCAGCGCAGTGAGAAGCCTATGCAAGAAAGATTTCTCAGCTTTTGCGCGTGAGAGCTGTTTTTAAATATTCCGCTCCACTTGTCTTAACCCGAATCACGTGCAGTCCGCTAGCTAGAAATAAGTAGGAATTACGATGCAGTCTCGCCAATAGAGGAGTCTAAATAAAACATTCACATTCATGTGTTCGTAACTTATTGATATTATGGTGCTCGGAGCGAGAGTCGAACTCGCACACCCTTGCGGGCGGTGGATTTTGAGTCCACTGCGTCTACCAATTCCGCCATCCGAGCCAGGAAGGACATTGATGACCTTTACCTTGCGGACTTACAATATAGCGAATATCATTGAGACAAGCAAATAGAAATTTTAATGCTCTCTCAAGTCCACTTCTCACAAACTCGTCAATTCCTAATTTTGCATAAGTTATCGTACAATCCATTACTCAATAATATTTATATAGATAAAGTGATAACAATTTCATAATTTAATTTTATTTAAATAAAATCATTTATAAATAATTGTTTTGATAAATCATCTATTATTGGTATAATAAGTTAATATAAGAAGGATATATACCATGAATGATAATAAGCAATATGTCATTGATGATTTCAGCATCCGGGAAAGTTGGCGTATATTCCGGATTATCTCGGAATTCGTCGACGGTTTTGAAACGATGTCCGAAATTTATCCGGCTGTGTCGGTATTCGGTTCCGCTTCTATAAGAGAAAACAATCCGGTGTATGATCTAGGCCGACAAGTCGGGCGACTGCTGGCTGAAAATGGTTTCGCAGTGATAACAGGTGGCGGTCCCGGCGCTATGGAGGCTGCAAACAGGGGGGCAATGGAAGGGGGAGGCAAATCCGTGGGATTATCCATTCAACTTCCCCGGGAACAGGCATCGAATCCATACACCAACGTCAAACTAAACTTCAGATATTTTTTCGTCCGAAAGGTTATGTTCGTTAAATACGCGATGGCATACGTCATCCTGCCCGGTGGATTTGGAACCATGGATGAGCTATTTGAAGCCATGACTTTAATCCAGACCCACCGGATAAAACCGTTCCCGGTAATAATGCTTGGGAAGGATTATTGGAAAGATCTCGTGTCATGGATCAAGAAGACCATGCTTGGAAAGAATCGCATGATATGTCCAGACGACTTGGACCTGTTTCAGGTAACAGATGATCCGGCGGCCGCAGTCGCGGCAATAAAGCGAATAGTAATCGTCTAGATTCGTTCTGGACATTAACAGTTTTTAAAGAGAGCATGATAAAATTGGATTTTCAGGAAGCTTGCTCAAAATTTCGAAGATTCATTCAGACCGAAAAGGCACGGTCAAATGAGACATTACGGGCCTACATGTCTGATCTCGAGGACTTCAAGCTTTTCCTAGAGAATACTGGAAACTCCCGTTTACTCCAAGATTTGACACAAATCGCTCCACCCCATATAAGAAGCTTTGTGGCAAATCGGTTCGCAAAGATTAAGAAAATATCCATAGGCAGAAAACTCGCCGCTCTTAAGACTTTTTTCCGATTCCTGGTTAGAGAAGGATTTATACAGAACAATCCGGCTGTTGCATTGAGAGCGCCTAAATTGGACAAGCCCCTACCACGCGCCTTGAGTGTCGACGATGTGGACAGGTTCTTTTCACGAAATCAGGAAGCGCCAAAAAGAGACTTGGCAATATTTGAACTTATGTACTCATCCGGTTTAAGGGTCGGCGAACTCACCTCACTCCAAACAGGGGATATTGACATTGAGAATGGTTGGGTAAAGGTTATCGGCAAGGGATCCAAGGAACGATACTGTCCCGTGGGTGAAAAGGCAATAGTGGCGTTAAGAGCCTATTTGCCAGAGAGACTAATGCTTCTGAACGCGCATCCCAATGTACGAGGCATGAAGGCTTTATTCCTGAATAATAGAGGTGGACCTCTTTCTTCAAGACATGTGAGGAGAATTATGAAATCGTTTCTTGATGGCGCCAACCTGGGTCGAGACGCGTCACCTCACGCATTGAGACATTCGTTCGCGACCCATCTGCTTCAGGGGGGGGCAGATTTGAGGTCCATCCAGGAAATGCTCGGTCATTCCAGTCTTTCTACTACTCAACGATACACAAAGGTTGATCTCGGAAGGCTCATGGAAGTCTACGACAAGGCCCACCCCCACAGTGGATTCAACATTCCCAAGGTCTGAACCTCCTGGACCTTTTCTGAATTGTTCACGCGTCAAAATCTCGATGAAGGAATAATCTCAAATGAAAGTGATAACGCGTTCTACGACAGTACTTTGCGTCCGACGCGGAGACAGGGTCGTAATGGCAGGAGACGGTCAGGTTTCACTAGGTGAAACCATTGTAAAGAGTTCAGCAAAAAAGGTTAGGTTAGTTGGAAAGCAAAATCGCGTTCTAGCTGGATTTGCCGGTTCGACGGCCGATGCGCTAACCCTCCTGGAAAAGTTTGAACAGTCGCTGGAGAAATATTCGAATAATCTGGCCAGGGCCGCAGTGGAACTGGCCAAAGACTGGCGAACCGACAGGGCGCTGAGAAGATTGGAAGCCCTTCTAATTGTGGCCGACAGGGAACAAACCCTGTTGCTGTCGGGCACAGGAGACGTAGTAGAGCCTGACGATGGTGTCATTGCTATAGGCTCAGGCGGGAATTACGCCCTGTCCGCTGCAAGAGCGCTAATGCGTCACACAGACATGGAATTGACCGAGGTCGTAAGGGGGGCAATGGCAATTGCCGCTGAAATATGTGTTTTTACCAATGGAAATCTGATAATTGAAACAATTTGATGCCTGTCAAGGCTACGCGTCGCATCAAAATGGTTGCAGTTTACACGATATGGAGCAATCTAAAGTTATGGAAACACTAACACCGCGCGAAATAGTCCAGGAGTTGGACAAATACATCATTGGTCAAGACAATGCGAAACGTATGGTAGCGATCGCATTGAGAAACAGATGGCGAAGGAGACAAGTCCCGGAAGAACTCAGGGATGAAATTGCGCCGAAGAATATAATTATGATTGGTCCCACAGGCGTAGGTAAAACCGAAATCGCCCGTAGACTCGCCAAATTGGCGCAGTCGCCTTTCCTGAAGGTTGAGGCTTCAAAATTTACTGAAGTCGGATATGTAGGACGGGACGTGGAATCCATGATCCGCGATCTCATGGAAATTGGCATCAATATGGTCAAGGAAGATGAGTATAAAGCTCTAAGACCAAAAGCGGAGGAACTGGCGGAAGAGCGTTTGCTGGACATTTTCCTGCCGGTTAGACAACCTAGAAAATTGAGACGCAACCCTCCCACGTCATTGTCCAAAGACAATGACGGCGAATTGGAGGTAGCGCAACGTACCAGGGAAAAATTCAGGAAAATGTTGAGAAATGGGAAGCTCGATGACAGGGAGGTAGAGATCGAGACCCAGGTAAACGCGTTGCCAGTAGTTGAAATTTTCTCCCCCGGTGGAATGGAAGAAATGGACATCAACCTCAAGGACATGATGTCAAACTTTTTCCCAGGGAAAACCAAAAGAAGGCGGGTTAAAGTTCCTGAGGCTTTGAACACTTTGCTTCAGGAAGAGTTGAACAGGCTCCTGGACAACGAGAAGGTCGTAAAAAAGGCAAAACAGAGAGTGGAACAAACGGGAATCGTCTTTGTAGACGAATTGGACAAAATAGCAAACGCCCATGCGTCCGCTCATGGTCCCGACATATCGCGAGAAGGAGTACAAAGGGACCTGTTGCCAATCATAGAAGGTAGTAATGTGAGCACCAAACACGGGGTCGTCAAGACAGACCACATCCTGTTTGTGGCCGCCGGCGCCTTTCATGTATCCAAACCGTCGGACCTCATACCCGAGATTCAGGGCCGTTTTCCGTTACGGGCTGAGTTGTCCGCGTTGACGCGACATGATTTCATTCGTATTCTCACAGAACCGAAAAACGCTTTGGTAAAACAGTATCAAGAACTCCTGAAGACCGAAAAAGTGTCATTGGAGTTCACTAGAGAAGCAATAGAAGAAATTGCCCTGTTTGCTGAAGAAGTAAATGAAAGAGCGGAAAACATTGGCGCAAGAAGACTCCACACCATCATGGAGAAGTTGCTGGAAGAAATTTCATTTGACGCGCCGGAGATGGCTGGTGTGGCCGTTAAAGTAACCCCTGAAATGGTACAGGATCGACTTAAGGACATAGTGAAGAGTGACGATTTGAGTCGATACATTCTATGAACCTGACAGATAGCGAGGACTTTCATTTGTTGACATCTTGAATTAATCATGCGTTTGTTTATAGTTGTTCCAAGATCATTCTCTGGCCCATATATTGCATCCTTAATCCGTTGAGTCTCCGTTGGTCATTGGAGGCATAGCCGCCCTTCATCCCAAGGAGGTGTCCAATGGAAAACAACCAGTTACTAGAATCTATCCTCAACAGTATATCCGAAGGTGTCATGACCTTGGATAAAGACTGGAGAATCGCTTCCTGGAACAGGGCCGCCGAAAAGATCACGGGCTATTTTAGGGAAGAAGTCATGGGGACCGAATGCGCAAAACTGTTCAAAAGCCCTGTTTGTAGAGAAAACTGCCCAGTGGATAGAGCGCTGTCGTGCGGACATCCTTACCAGGACGTAGAAGTCGCCATTCGCAACAAGAGCAACGAAGTCATCCATTTAATGGTAAACGCAGCTCCGTTATACGACCGTGACGGAATTATAATCGGCGGACTTGAGACCTTTCGTGATGTTTCCCAAAGCCATTGGATGCAGGAAGAATTGGAGCGCCATTATGGCTACGACAACATTGTCGGGGGAAGCCAAAATATGCGCAAGGTTTACGAATCTCTCGACGCGTTGATGAACACTGACACAACAGTGCTCATTCAAGGGGAATCCGGCACAGGAAAAGAATTGATCGCAAGGGCGCTCCATTTTTGTGGACCACGCAAGGACAAAGCTTTTGTAGCGATCAATTGCTCCGCCCTACCTGAAGGCGTTCTCGAGACAGAATTGTTTGGCCACGTAAAAGGGGCCTTCACTGGAGCCATCAGAAACCATGTTGGCAAATTCGAACTTGCCAGCGGCGGCACGTTATTCCTTGATGAAATCGGTGAAATAAGCCCCGCGATTCAGGTCAAACTCCTGAGGGTCCTCGAAGAAAGAGAAATTCAGAGGGTTGGAGACAACCGAAGCGTTAAAATCGATATCAGGCTGATAACAGCGACTAACAAAGACCTATACAAAAAGGTTTTGGAAGGCTCTTTCAGGGATGATCTCTATTACCGACTCAGCGTGTTCCCGTTGCACCTGCCGCCCTTGAGGGAACGTATTGAAGATATCCCCTTCTTGGTAAGCCACTTTATAACAAAATTTAACAAGCAAATGGGAAAGAGCATACAGGGCATCGCCGACGGAGTATTGGAGATCCTGGAGCTGTATCCATGGCCGGGCAATGTGAGAGAACTTGCGAACGCAGTAGAATACGCCTTTGTGCATACCAGAAGTTCTTTAATCCACCCCGGAGATTTGCCCGCAAGATTGTTGAATCCTCCGATAACATCCCATGAAAAGCCCGCAAAAACAGCTATGAACCTGGACGCAGTTGCGAGACAAATCATCGTGAAAGCGCTGGAAGCCGCTGATTGGAAAAAAGGGTTGGCCGCTTCGCGTTTAGGCATGAGTCGCGCCACCTTATGGCGAAAGATTGAAAAATATCACATCGGACAGTGACACAGAGTTCGAAACAATGTTTCAAAACCGAGACATTTAATAACAATTGCTGATATCAAGCAGTTAGGAGCAACGCAGGCTCGCGTGTCACAAACATGAAACATCCACAAAAACAAAATCCTATCTTTCAACTCTGATTCAAACATATACATTTTGCCCGCCATTTTTTCTCTTTATCATAACAGCTTAAATCCAACAAGTTACGCTCTTAAAGCTCCATTCGATTCAGAAGAGATCAATTGGCATGAGACTTGCTTAACATTAGGTCAAGCCAGGAATCAGATTTCCTGAGCTGACAGTGAGTCAACTAGTTTCCTGTAAAACTGGAGCCAACAGCCCCCAAAAAGGAGGTAAGGGCCATGCCTAAAAAAATCCTGGTGATAGACGACGAGCCCGATGTCCTGATTTTTCTCGGGACCCTGCTGAGAAAAAACGGCTATGAAGTCTGCGAAGCTGAAGACGGGGTTGAGGGACTCAAAAAGGTTATCGACGAAAAACCTGATTTGGTGTGCCTTGATTTGCTTATGCCCGAAAAGACGGGGATCAAGATGTATCGTGAGATGAGGAAAGACGAAAAACTCAGAAATGTGCCCGTTATCATGGTTACTGGGTTTTCAACGTCACCGATTGGATACATGGATTTTAAGAAATTCATACACCACAGGTCAATACCAGCTCCGGAAGGCTACATAGAGAAACCCGTAAACAAGGAGGAGTTTCTTAAAGCAGTCAAGGAAGTTGTTGGTGAATGATTTTCGGACGTCTGTCTCCGCACTTGGCCACAAAGGCTCAGCGAAAAGCGGAGGTCCCAAATGACTAAAATCCGTGAAAAATGGACCAATCTTCGTAGAGGATTGGGATTTAGAATCGCATTAAGCGTTGGCTTTGTCCTGTTGGCGTCCTATGTGGTGTTCATTTACTTGATATTGGACGTCCAACAGCGATTCTATCTCGACCAGATAGTTCGTGAGGCCGCCAGGTTCAGTTCCGCAGTTCTGAATTCCACATACAGCAACATGCTTCATGAGGACCCGGAGGCCACCAAATTATTCCTCAGAGAAATCGGCAAGCAAAAAGGAGTCTCTGACGTCAGAATTTACAGCCATGTCGGTCTAATAAAGTTCTCTAATCACCTAGATGAGGTAGGCCATAAAGTTAACATGAAGTCTGAAGAGTGTTTGGCGTGCCATTCTGAAGACAAACCTTTTAACGAGGTAGTGACTGACAAGAGAACTAGGATCCATTACCGCGGTAATGACAGAATTTTAGGCATGATTACACCAATTTATAACGAAAAAAGTTGCTACACGGCAGCCTGTCACGTCCACCCCGAGAATCAGAGGGTCCTTGGGGTGCTTGACATGCAGATGAGCTTGAAACGATTCGATTCTCATATCCAGTCATTGGTTCTGCAAGTTGTACTATTGGGATTAGGGACGTTTGTAGCCGTTTTGGGAACCATAGGACTGTATATCGTTTTCAGAGTTCACAGGCCTGTTAGCAAGCTGCAGGTAGCTATGCAGAAAGTAGCCGCGGGTGACTTCACATACAAAATCCCAGCCGAATCTAAAGATCAGCTTGGTCAACTGGCCGCATCCTTCAGTCTAATGCGCGATCAAATCAGGAGACGAACCCAGGAACTCATACGAAGCCGTTTAGAATATAAGAATCTTTTCGAACAGGTACCGTGTTTCATTAGCGTAATCGACAAGGATTTCCAAATTGTCCGGCAAAATTCGCACATGACGGGCCTATTCAAAGGCAGTGTTGGGATGCATTGCTACGAAGTCTTCAAAAAAAGAC
>JARLHM010000179.1 GCA_031292235.1 Syntrophaceae bacterium
GGAGAGCTTCAAAATGGGCTCTCCCCGGAAATGTCTTCAATTGGGAATGAAAACGTCGAACATTTAGGCGTTTCCATTTTGAAACATCTACCTAGGGATATTGCTTTCTGGGTGAAAAGGGAACCAGGCGCCACAAAAAAACTGTTCAAGACAATCCCAATCCGTCGGTGGAAATCCATCGAATTTGGCGCAGAAAACATCTTCGGTTTCTTGTGCGGTTTCTCTCTAGCCAAACGATTCCTCGAACACCCCTTTGATCACATTCACGCTACCTGGGCTATGGGCCCGGCGACGGCAGCCTGGGTCACTTCGGAATTGACGGGTATCCCGTTCAGTTTTACCTGCCGCGCTGGCGATATCTACCCTCCTGATGGGGCGCTGTCCGAAAAAATAATGGCTGCAAAATTTGTTATTTCCGACAACATGACCAACGTGCCCTATCTTGAAGACATGGTTCCCGACTCAAAAGGTAAAATATTCGGGATTTATAACGGTATCCCACTTGAAAAGGCGGCCGAAGCCCCTGTCCTAATGACTCCCCCATACAAGATCCTCGCTCTGGGTCGTTTTGATCGAATAAAGGCTTACCATGTGCTACTTCAAGCCTGTAAAATCTTACAAGATTCAGGTCTGAATTTCAAGTTGACGCTTGCCGGAGATGGTCCCAGAAAATTTCAATTGAAGTATTTGACTCGCAAATTTAGATTGACCGATAGAGTCAATTTCCCGGGATTTGTTCCGTACAATTTTGTATCTGATCTATTTTGTTCTGCTGACGTGTTTGTTATGTCAAGCGCTGTTCACCGTACGGGCGACAGAGACGGCTTGCCCACTGTGATTATGGAAGCCTTGACACATAGACTGCCGGTGGTATCTACGGACGTTTGCGGAATCCCCGAGGTGATTCACGATGGAACGACGGGTATACTGGTTCCGCAAAACGATCCGGATTCCCTGGCCAAAGCGATACTGGCTATGATTGGGGATCGCAATTCGGCCTTAAATATGGCCAGAAATGGAAGAGATCTCGTCCTACGAGAATTCAATCAAGAAAGAAACCACAGAAAGATTTTTGAACTCTTTTTAAATAAAATTGATGCAACCCAAAATTAGCCCGCCATACCGAACAGTTATTGCTCTCCAGGATCTGGAATTCGGAGGGACACAAAGATACGCCGTCCATTTGCTAAAACACTTGAATCGGGAACTATTCAAGTTGGAACTCTGGGTCTTGAGGGGTGGGGAAGACATGTTGCCAATGGCTGAATCTTCCGGTGTTCCAGTTAAATACTTGTCGCGAGATTCATGGGTGACACCTCGGGCGCTCTGGAATTTTTTCTGGAGACTCAAGGACGAAAAACCCGACGTGCTGTACACCATGACCGCAGTGCCAAATATTTGGGGACGAGTTTTCGCCGCCATCACCACTAATTCCGTCGTGATCTCAAGCTGGCGTGGAAGACAGGAACAACAGTTTGAATCACTTCTATGGAGATTGACGGATCGCTTGATATGTAACGCTAACGCGTTGAGAACTCATGTTATTAAAAGACACCGCGTCGATCCTAAAAGAGTCGCTGTTGCGCCCAATGGTGTGGATGTCAATTTCTTCACTCCGGATTCATCTTGCCGGGACCCTTTTCCCACAGTTGTCTTTGTCGGACGCATGGTTAAGGAAAAGGACCCTTTCACCTTAATTGAGGCATTTGGTCATCTTCGGGGCCTTGTGGACAACGTCCGTTTGATTCTGATAGGCCAAGGTTACTTGAGTTCCAGGGTCCGACAGAAAGTGGCCGCAAGTGGATTGTCGGAGCACATAGAACTCATTTCCGGCGCAAATGATGTGCGGCCGTTCCTAAGGCGCGGGTGGTTGTTTACGCTGTCATCAGTTTCTGAAGGGTTCCCTCAAGTTATAATCGAAGCGATGTCCTGTGGTTTGCCTGTAGTAGCCACGTCTGTGGGCGGAATTCCGGAAATCATCGAACACGGCGTTAGTGGTCTACTGGTTGAACCACGATCCCCAGAGTTTTTGGCGCAATCTATGGCAAAGCTTTTATTGGACGACGATACTAGAAATTCGATGGGCAAAAAAGCGCGCGAAATAGCCATGGAGCGATTTTCGCTGGAACACGTCGTTAAACTTACTGAAGAAATTATCCTCGACGCGGTAAGGGGAAAAGCCTAAGCTTTGTACCAGCGTCCGTTTTCAAGAAGAAAAATCAATACGACTATTTGTTCACTCTCTTTTCCAGATTCGTCCTGTATGCGCTCCCTAACAACCACGGAAGCTATTTTATCTACATTCGGCAAATCTTTTCTGTCCTGGTTTTCCATAACCTCAGGGGAAAATTTCAACTCGTAGCCAACAATCCTCACGGGATTCAAGCGGGCCGATTCAAGGTAATTTTCGTAGGAATAAAATCTTTTGACGATTGATGAGGGGGCTAACAGATTCCATGTCCGATCCGAATTCCTGGACATCTCGGCTTCGAAATAGTCTTTTATGACCGCCTGCAGATCCTCGGATTCTCCTGCGCACAAAGAGATTTGAAGGGGAAACAACAATAAAATAATCACGGCCGCAACTGTAAAAATTCGCAAGGTTTCTGTTTTCATCACGCAACAAATCGGGATTTTTGAAATCTCTCGATAAATTCGGTAAGGTTTATCAGCTAATTTTTCTTCAATCCGAAGCATTCAGAAATAAAACAGGAGGGACCTTCCGCTAGATAATCTCCGAAGCATTATTTTAACAGACTTTTGTTAAGGGTTCCAACAAGCTTTACAGCCGCAGGGGAGAGCTGTCCCTGCTTGTGAAAAAATATATCAATAATCGAAACATCTGATCCATAATAGGCTTCGTTGGCGTCCCAATCAGCCTGTAAAACAGCTCCTTGTACAGTCAAACCTGCGAAAAGACCCTTGGCACGAGAATAGGACAAAATCCCGGCTGACAATGAAATGTCGGTGTCTGCGGACGCTTCACGGCCAATAGGGCCAGCGGCCACTGAAGCGTCAACTCCGATTGTAAACCTACTCTTAAACAAATTCTTGAGATTAACGTCACTCATAACCAAAAGGGCCAACTCGGTCGATTGGACGCCAATTTGCCAACCGAAACTCCCTCCATAAAGAGTGACAAACGCAGGAGGACCCCATTTCCGATCTGATGGATCACGACGCAGGGCCACGCCTTTCCCGTATTGACCACCTATCCCCATCCCCGCTTTGATGACCGAAGGAAGTATAATTATGGCTTTGCTCCGATTGAGTAAATCACGAGGTATCCCACCATCTGGGGCCACGAGCATTTCAGTTATGACTATTCGAGCCTCATTCAACCTATTTTCAAGTTCTAAATTCTCAGCACAGGCCAATCCCTGCCAAATGTTTTCCACTATCAACAAAAGACACAGTAATTGTAGCGCCCCTTTTTTCATCTAATTATCCTTACGAAAATTCAGTACAATATGTACATGGTTCAAATGAATTTGTCAATGGCCGCCATACGAGCGATTTCCCTCTAATTTCCTTGACAATTTGAGACCATCTCGTTATGTGAATAACGAGCTTTTTCTTCCCTGTATTCCTTATTAGAAACCTAAGGAGTCAAAAATGAGAATCACTGCATTCGGGCTGCTCGCGATTGTGTCGTCTCTAGTAATCGGCATTGGTTTAGGGTGGGCCGCTGAGGGACCTATCAAGGTCGGGGTGGTTTTACCCCTCACAGGTGAACAGGCCAAATTTGGAGAGATCGAAAAAAACTCTCTTGTCATGGGGTTGGAGGAAATCAACAAAGCCGGAGGAGTCAACGGCAGGCAAATCGAATTGTTGATAGAGGATGACACTGGAAAGCCCGATGTAGGGAGGTCCGCTGTAGAGAAACTGATTTCTCAGGACAAGGTTGTGGCTCTTACGGGCGGATATTCTTCATCCGTCACTTATGCTGTTTGCGCAGTAGCCCAGCAACATAAGACACCATTTTTGGTTAGCACGGGTTCAGCGGACAAGATAACCGAACAGGGATGGAATTTTGTTTTCAGGATTGCGCCCCCCGTCAGTGAATATCCAAAGGCGCTGAATTCATTTCTTTCAGAAGTGGTGAAACCGCAAAGTGTAGCAATACTTCATGAGAATACTCTTTTTGGACAGTCAGGAGCCAAGGAATTTGCGGAGCAATGTGAGAAAGCTGGTATGAAGGTCCTTATTAAGGAAGGATATGAAGCCGGGGCCGTTGATTTTAAACCACTGTTGATAAAAGTCAAAGCCGCCAAACCTGATTTTGTCTATATGGTTTCGTACGTCATGGACGCGGCTCTTCTTATGCGACAATCAAAAGAATTGAATTTCAATCCCAAATTGTTCGTAGGCGGTGGAGCTGGTTTCACTCTTCCGGAATTCGCCAAGAACGCTGGCGCCGCTGCGGAGTTTGTTTTTTCGGCAGATCTCTGGTCTCCACAGTTACCGTACCCTGGGGCCAAGGACTATTTTGAAAATTACAAAAAGCGCTACGGAGGGCCTACTGAATATCATGGGGCTGAAGCTTATGGATGCGTTTACGTTGTCGCCGACGCCCTGAAACGCGCCAAAGAACTCACGCCGGCAGCGGTGCGGGACGCAATGGCCGCTACTGATCTAATGACGGCTTTCGGCCCAGTGAAATTCGTTTCCTATGGCAAGAAAAAGCAGCAAAACTCTTTGCCGACCTATCTTGTCCAATGGCAAAAGGGAATTTTAGAGACTGTCTGGCCGAAGAACGTAGCCACAAAACCTTATGTGTATCCTGTTCCCGAATGGTCCAGTAGATAGAGGTGATTTAGAACAGCTCGAGTACATGATCACAAGATTTTGCGCAGATTGATATTCGCTTAGGAATTCTTGAGTGTGTTTAGTAAGTTAAGAACGAAATAATGGAAGTATTCCTTCAAACACTTGTAGCAGGCGTGCTGAAGGGGGGGCTTTACGCCCTCATCGGTCTTGGCATGACATTGATCATGGGTGTCATGGGTATCATCAACCTTGCGCATGGACAGTTCATGATGGTGGCCATGTATATTACGTATGCGCTTTTTCATTTCTTCGGCCTTGACCCATACACGACCCTCATCATCAGCATGCCGTCTCTTTTCCTCTTGGGCGTTTTGATACAAAAATATTTGCTCAACCCTTTGATGAAAGTCGAGAGTATCCTTCCTGAAAACCAGGTTTTGATGACTGTCGGAATAGCGATGGTCCTTACTGAAATCGCAAGATTTATATTCAGCTCAAATTATCTTTCGGTAAGGACCTCCTATTCTTCATCAGCTTTCTACGTGGGTGGAATATCTTTTTCAGTCGCTCTAACAGTCGCTTTTGGTTTTACCTGTTTCCTGACCATCTCTTTGTTCTGGTTTCTTATAAAAACAGATCTGGGGAGGTCCATCAGGGCGGTATCTCAGGATAGCGAAGCAGCGGAGTTGATGGGGATTGATTCCGGCAGGATAAAAGTCATCACAATGGGGATCGGGGCTGGCCTGGTAGCCGCCGCTGGGACTCTACTACTTCCAATTTACTACCTTTTCCCGGATATTGGGGGACCATTTACCAGAAAAGCTTTTATTATAACGATATTGGGAGGTCTTGGGTCCACAGTCGGAGCGATATTCGGAGGTTTGACCCTGGGCTTGGCGGAATCTTTTGGAGCCACCTATATCGGAATGGATTTTGAGGATCTTGTCGGGCTTGTAATCTTTTTGTTGGTCCTGTTATTCATTCCTGGCGGATTTAGACGTTTTACCAAGGTTTAGAATTCTATGAAAAGACCTTCCGGTCCATTTCTACTACTGGGTTTGCTGTTGATATTGCCTCTCATGCTTAGAGACGCTTATTACCAGCATTTAATGATACTTGTATTGATGTGGGTAGCGATTGGATCGGGGTGGAATCTCATTTCCGGCTTCACAGGGCAGGTCCTTTTCGGGGCCGCTGCCTTTTTCGGCTTCGGGGCGTACACTGCGGCTTTGTTGAGCAGCAAGCTAGGTGTATCGGCATGGTGGGGATTACCTCTTGGCGGAATACTTTCCGTCGCGATAGCTTTCCCGTTCGGTTGGATTTGTTTTCGGCTTCGAGGCCCCTATTTTGCCCTTGCTACTTTGGCTTTGAATGAAATCTTTCGTCATGTAGCGACTATTTGGGAATCACTAACCGATGGCATGATCGGGATCCTCGTCATGCAAACGTTTATTTCAAAGCTCCCATACTATTATGTGGCGCTTGCAATTGCGATTTTGTCGATCGTGACTGTCGACCTTGTCATGCGATCACGTTGGGGATATTATTTCGTTTCGATTCGAGAAGATCAGGACGCTGCTGAAAGCATGGGTATCGATACGCTTTACTACAAAATGCTTTCTCTGTGTATTTCAGCGTTTCTCATCGGCATAGCCGGCGCCCTTTATACAAATTACATGGGATTTATTGACCCCAAGGTGGTTTTTTCTCTTCACGAAATATCAATCATGGCAATATTGGTGGGAATTGTCGGCGGAGTAGGGACGATTTACGGTCCTTTGGTCGGGGCCTTCATAATGGTCGCAGTTCAGGAGATCTTCCGTACCGGTGGATTTGGTGTCCTTCATTTTATCGGCCAATCGACCGGGTGGCCATTTATGTCAGGTGTAATCAAGTACGTCAGTGAAGCTCATGTTTTGAGTTTCGGAATACTTGTCATAGTAGTAATTCTTTTTTTACCAAATGGAATCGTCGGAGATTGGTCGCTTATCAGGAAATCTTTGTTCAAGTCTAAAAAGCCGGCGGTTTGAGGAATATTATGGCTTTCTTCAAAGTCCAGGGAATAGTTAAATTTTTTGGAGGACTTGCCGCAGTTAATGGAGTCAGTTTTGAGGTAAAGGAAGGCGAAATTTGCGGTTTGATTGGGCCTAATGGCTCTGGAAAAACTACCATCTTCAATTTGATTAATGGTTACTTTGCCCTCGCTAAAGGAGAGATCCAATTTCAAGGTGAGAAAATTTCCGGACTCAAGACCCACCAGATTTGTCAGCGAGGTGTTGGTAGAACATTCCAAGTCGTCAAGCCATTGAAACGAATGACAGTCCTGGACAACGTAATCGCTTCGGCGTTTCTTCGACATCACCCGCGATCCGACGCTGTGAAATTGGCTGAAGAGACTATCGAATTTTGCGGATTGACTCATTACAAGGATAAAATTGCAAAAAGCCTGCCTATCGCGTCGCGCAAACGGCTCGAGATAACTCGAGCTTTGGCTACCCAACCCAAACTGATCCTTCTGGATGAAACAGCAGCGGGTCTCAACCCTCATGAACTTGAGGAAGCCATCAGGTTAATAAAAAAAATTAGGGACTCGGGCATTACTATCATCATCGTCGAACATATCATGAAAGTAATAATGACTATTTCAGACCATATTGTCGCTATTAACCACGGGATGGTAATCGCCAAAGGGACTCCTGCGGAAGTCGTCTCTAATCCAGAAGTAATTAAAGCCTATTTTGGAGAAGATTATCGTGCTTAAGGTAGAGGGCTTGAATGTCTCATACGGCGATCTCCAGGTCCTCTGGGATGTATCCTTCGAGGTAAAAGAGGGTGAAATAGTTGTTCTTTTAGGCGCAAACGGAGCGGGCAAGTCAACTACATTAAAAACCGTTTCTTCGCTTGTGAAACCGACAGTCGGCTCGGTGGAATTCTTGGGCGTCAGACTCGACCGAATCCCATCGCATGAGGTCATAAACTATGGATTGGCGCATGTTCCAGAGGGAAGGCGACTATTCCCCGATATGACCGTAGAAGAAAACCTGATTGTAGGTTCTTTAACTCGTGAAGCCAAGTCCAAACGAAAGAAGACATTAGAATGGCTTTACGACATCTTTCCTCGACTCAGGGAGCGAATCAAGCAACCTACCGGCACGCTTTCCGGAGGTGAACAGCAGATGGTCGCAATCGCCAGGGGCTTGATGTCTTTGCCAAAGCTGATTATGTTTGATGAGCCGTCATTAGGCTTAGCTCCAATAATGGTTACTGAGATATTCAAGGTAGTTGAAATGGTAAATCGCGAAGGGGTGACAGTACTACTGGTAGAACAAAATGTTCATCATACTCTCGCCATGTGCGATCGCGCATACGTATTGGAAAACGGGAGGATTACCCTTTCAGGGACAGGTGAAGAATTTCTGAATAATGATCACATCAAGGAAGCGTATCTAGGTATTTGATTTCCGGCCTTTTGATGGGTTGCGGCAATGGTCTGGAATCAATTGTCGTACTATCGCAGACAAAATATCAATGACAGTAACGGGCGGGGCCAGAACAATAAACCGGCGCGTAACAATTCCATACCAGGATGTACGCGCCGGTTTTGGTTATTCCGCCGCCACTACCACAGGAACTATGGAAACAAGCTTCCGGTGTTTGTCTTTCGCCCTAAATTCTACGACTCCGTCGATCTTTGCATAAAGAGTGTAGTCTTTGCCGACACCGACATTGAGGCCGGGATGAATCTTGGTACCTTTTTGACGTACCAGAATATTGCCGGCACGCACTACCTGGCCTGCAAATCGCTTCACACCGAGGCGTTGACCAGGGCTATCCCGCCCATTACGTGAACTTCCTCCAGCTTTCTTGTGAGCCATGGCCTATCCTCCGCTTTTACGATTGTTGAGATGACTCAGCCTGGATTGGGCTGTCACTCAACTGATCGGATGTATTTCCCAATTGATTGATTTCCTCTACCTTTAAGAGAGAATACCATTGACGGTGTCCCTGCTTTTTATGGTAACCCTGTCGTCTTTTTTTCTTAAAGACAATAATTTTTCGATCGCGAGCGGTCCTAAGCATTCTTGCCTTTACCGTCACGTTCTCAAGCAATGGGGTACCCCAGATTGGTCCCTCTTCACCCACAACAGCGAGCACTTGAGATAGTTCTACTATTTCACCGGGCTCACCGGGGATCTTCTCGATTTTCACTTGGTCACCAGGGGCCACTTTATATTGCTTCCCGCCGGTTTGAACAATGGCGTACATGAAAACCCTCCTTAACAATAACGTTTTAATAAACCATTATGACGAGCAAAAGTCAAGATCAAACGATTTAAACCAAAATTCCCTGAAATAAAGCCCCTAACTTTAAAAACCAACGGCCCATGGGAATACCCATGCGAACAACTTCAGAAAAATTATCGCATAAACGGACGCAAAAAGATCATCCAAGAGAATTCCCCATCCTCCTGGCGCGTCTTGAATAGTATTTGCTGGAAAAGGTTTAATAATATCAAAAAATCGGGTAGCTACAAATGCCCAAAATAATGTGAGAGCTATGCTTGGCGTAGAGAAAAAAAGAACCGTCAGAAAAAAACCAGCTATCTCGTCTAGAACAAACGTTCCTGGATCCTTTTTTCCGCTTCGTTTCTCGGCCCACTCTCCCAACGCCACACAACCGAGACACGAAAGAGCCAGGAAAACCAATACCGCGACTCTTTGAATTTCAGGGGCGAGAAAAAACCGTATGAGCGCGTAAATCAATATGGCGGGCAGGGTCCCTACGGTCCCTGATGCGACTGGCGAATACCCCAACCAAAACCCGGTGCAAATGGCTTCTTTTGATTGTTCGATGTGTCTGTTCATTTTCTGGTTTTGTAATTTAGTTTTAATAGAACTGATTTGTCAATTGTTAAGCTTTCAAAATCCACAATTCGCGTGTTTCGAGGGTATGGAGACTATCATCTCAATACGAAGGTCACAGGGTAAGATTGCGCACGTGTTGTTAAATCTAATGATATCCAAAAAAGAGGATATGAGTAGAACTTAATCTAACATTCCGATACAATTGATTATCCTCCATAGACTCAGAAAAGTCTGATGAATACGGAATATAATATTATCAAGAACAAACTGGGACTTTTGAATTTTGCCGAAACATTTTCATTTGAAAACTTCTGTGTAAACGTTCGTCAACGCGAAACTCCTTGCCGACGAAAAAGATCTAGGCCAGTTAACGCCTGACAACCTAGATTTCGTCAGTTAACTCACTGTGGAACGGATCTGGCCAAGAAAATCCTATCCATACGACCGGACATACCTATTATTCTTTGCACAGGGTTCAGCGACATCTTGTCCGAAGAATCCGCCAAGGCGTTAGGTGTCAGCGCCTTGGTCATGAAACCGATCATTAGTCACGAGATGGCGCAAGCAGTGAGGGAAGCGCTGGATCAGAAAAGCAAAAAAGAGGATAGGGTACGCTAAATTTGTCAAACAGTTAAAGATGAAATAGTCACAACATAAACCGCATCACATAAGCAAAATTGGTAAGATCAATTCGTGCGCTCCTGAACAAGAATTGAAAGGAAAAATTTTTCCAATCCGCCTCAGCCCTCATCCAGGATCTCGCGAACAGTGTTGAGAAATTGTCTTACGTTGTACGGTTTTTGGACGAATCCCTTTGCTCCGGCTGCCATGGAAGCCGGTTCACTCTCAGAATAACCGCTCGCTATAATAACCTTGGCGTTGGGATTGACCTGGAGTACCTCTGCCAGACATCGCCTGCCATCCATTTCGGGCATGATCAGGTCCAACAGGATTATTGCAATCCTATCCTTCTCCATCTGATATATCTCTAGAGCCTCTTTCCCGTTACCGGCCGAGATGACCTTATAGCCGAAACGGTTAAGAAGTGTTGTCCCAAGATCCCTAAGATCCTCTTCATCATCCACCAGGAGAACAGTCTCCGTCCCGCCCGGAATCGGCGTCTCATCCGTTGGAGTGTCTGAATCTTTTTCCACCTGAATTGAAGGGAAGTAGATTGTGAAAGTGGTCCCATTTCCAAGCTCGCTGTAACATAAAATGTGACCGTCATGCTTCTTGACGATACCATAGACAGTCGCAAATCCTAGTCCGGTCCCTTTTCCTTTTTCCTTGGTAGTATAGAACGGCTCAAATATGTGAGACAGTGTTTCCTTGTCCATCCCCTTGCCGGTGTCCGAAACAACCAGCAAGACATAACTTCCAGGTTTGGCTTCAAGATGAGTATCACAATATTCCTTGTCCAACTGTACGTTTGTGGTCGCAATGGTCAATGTCCCGCCATCCGGCATTGCGTCCCTGGCATTGACTCCAAGGTTCATGACAACCTGCCCTATTTGAGACGGATCTGCCTGGACCGTTTTCAGGTCGTCGCTGAGACGCAAATCAATCTTGATAGTCTTGGGAATCGTCTGAGACAGGAGAGTCCGTGCCTGAACTATCTCATGGTTCAAATCAACACTACCAAACTCCGGCTCAACCTTTCGGCTAAACAGCATTAGCCCCTTGATGAGATCGGCTCCGCGCTTGCCTGCGTCATATATCTTTTGGAGACGGTCAAGTTCCGGGTCTCCTTGTTTCTTCTCCATCATAAGAAGCTCCGTGTATCCCATTATAGGCTGGAGCAGGTTGTTAAAATCGTGGGAAATGCCACCAGCCAGGGTCCCGATTGTCTCCATTTTCTGGGCCTGGAACAGTTGTTCTTGAAGCGCAAGTTGTTTGGTTACATCGTGTTCTACCACTACAAAGTTCGTCAGGTTATCTGACTTATCGTAAACGGGAGAGATAGAAGCGTCTTCATGGTATTCAGTCCCGTCTTTTTTCTTGTTGATAAACCTCCCTGACCATACTGTTCCAACGCCAATGGTGTCCCAAAGTTGTTTATAAAAATTGCCATCGTGAAAATCACTTTTTAAAACATTGGGAGTCTGTCCGACAAGTTCATCGAGACTATATCCACTAAGGGTCTCCTGTGCCGGGTTGACGTATTGAATTATTCCTGTAGCGTCAGTAATGAGGACTCCATCCGCAGTATGCTCAACAGCGGCAATTAGTAGTTGTTCCCGTTCAGTGGCCCGCTTGCGCTCGGTGA
>JARLHM010000024.1 GCA_031292235.1 Syntrophaceae bacterium
CACGTTTCCGGCTCCACCATTGACTAGGCCCGTTGTTTGGTTCCATGCTGTTTCAGTCGGTGAAGCGGTGGCGCTTGCTCCACTTGCAAGGGAATTTAGGAAATTGGCCCCAGGTTTCACGATCATTGTTTCAACAGGAACTGAAACTGGCCAGGCTAAGGCTAGGGCGGACATGGAAGGGATTGACGCGTTTATTTACATGCCCATCGATTTTCCAATGTTGGTCAATCGTGTAATTGAAAGGATAAGTCCGGATCTCTTCGTACTCATGGAAACTGAAATTTGGCCAAATCTTTTGCACAGCCTTAAATCGAGGGGAGCGACCATCGCCCTGGCTAATGGTCGCATTTCTGACCGGTCTTTTCCCCGCTACATGAAGGCGCGTCCTTTAATATCTAAAATGTTGGATAAGATTGACGTCTTCCTAATGGTATCTGAGGCTGACAGAGAACGCATACTGAAGATGGGCGCCTCCGACGGGCGAGTAAAGGTTGTCGGCAATACCAAATTCGACGCTGCTCTCCGCAATATTTCGGAGGATGTTTTGAAAGAGGCAAGGACTTTGCTTGATATTAATGAGCATCACAAAGTACTTGTGGCGGGAAGCACCCATCCCGGAGAACACGAACTGATACTCGATTGTTTCCAACGTCTATTGGACGATTTTCCGGAACTCATACTCGCCATAGCTCCTCGCCACATTGAAACAATACCGTCAATATTGACAGCGATAAGGGAAAGGAAGCTAAAGGCCCCGTTTTTCAGAAGTTCCAAAAAGTCCGGGGAAAGCCGTGGCTCAAGAAATATTGTGATCCTTGACACCACAGGAGAATTGTTCAAATTTTATTCCGTGGCGACAGTGGTATATGTAGGTGGTTCACTGGTTCCCAAAGGGGGACAAAACATATTGGAGCCTGTAGCCTGGGGGAAAAGAGTATTTTTCGGACCGTCAATGGAGGATTTTCGAGACGCCAAGGATTTCCTGCTAAATATTGGGGCGGCGGGTCAAGCGAAGGACGTGGAAGAACTACGGGTTTTAATTTCACAGGCATTGAAAGATCTAAAACATACAACCGATTTGGGACGCCTCGGCCGGGATGAATTAAACAAGCACTCGGGGAGCGCAAAGGTGACCGCTAGACTTCTGTTCGATTTGATCAGTCCGGCAAAAACGGTGTGACGTCGCCTTTGCCCTCACGCAACACGGACGGAGGACCGTCGAAAAGACTTACTATCGTCGAAGGTTCCGGCAGGAAAATACCACCGTCTATCACCAAATCTACCTGGCCTTTGTATATTCTCTCGATTTCCCTGGGATCGTCCAGCAGTTGATCGTCCGGTAATCTAACCGACGAACTCAGGATAGGATTGCCTAGTTCTGCGAGTAGAGCTTGACAGATTCGATTGTCTGGGATTCGAATACCAACTTCCTGTTTTTTGGTAAGCACAATTCTTGGAACAAGCCTCGTAGCCTTCAGGATGAACGTGTAGGCTCCAGGTAAATAGCGTTTCAAAAGCTTGTAGTCCTTGTCGGCTACCTGTGCGTAAAGGGAAATTGTCTTTAGATCGGCAAAGACGAAAGAAAGGTGCCTTTTGTTGTCGAATTTCTTTATACGACGTACGCGTTCAAGCGCTTTCCTGCTGGCAATATCGCATCCCAGACCGTAGACGGTATCAGTAGGGTATACGATTACTCCATCTTTTCTAAGAATTTCAACAACGCGGGCGATGTGTCTAGGTTGTGGATTAACAGGATTTATCTGTAATATCATGTGGTTCGCCTGGATAAACGACCCTTCCTTCCACTAGAATGTCAGGCCCCACCTTGGATGACCGCATTTCCACGAGTCGTGGAGCTTCTTCAAGCCTGTTTATACCGATCCCCGAAACCCCGCTGGGCGCGGACTTTCCACCTATGATAACAGGAGCGTAAAAAAACAAACAGCGGTCCACTATTCTAGCTTCCAGGGCTCCCCACGCAAGTCCGGCCCCTCCCTCGATCAGTAAAGATGTTATACCCATCTTGTAAAGGGTTGAAAGAAGGTCTTTGAGATCAACCTTGTCGGAACTGGCTGTCTGGATAACCTTGGCGCCTTTTTTCTCCAGCCTCGCCTTCAGGCGGGAAGGGGGATTGTCTCGGGTCGCTATGATGACTCCGGAAGAAGACGTCTGATTGAAAATGTTTGCGTCCAACGGGGTCCTTAAGTTCGAATCCGCTACAACACGTACCGGATCTCGACCAGCGCGTTCCTTTAATCGGGTCGTCAGACAGGGATTATCGGCAAGTATGGTTTCAATGCCAACCATGATAGCGCAAACACGGTCTCTCAACCTATGCGCTTTCATCCTTGAATGTTCCGAGGTTATCCATTGGGAATGTCCGCTACGTGTGGCGATTCTGCCGTCAAGACTCATTGCCAGCTTAAGATAAACATATGGACGTCTGAGAGTGACGTTGGTCAGATAAACCTCATTTAGGGTTTTGCATCTATTTTCGAGGACTTGTCCCACGACTTCAATTCCAGCTTTGCGCAAAGATTCAGCTCCGCCGCCGATGACGGACGGGTTCGGATCATCAATTCCATAATATACCTTTTTGATTCCCGCCGCCATAATAGCCTGAGTGCAAGGGGGTGTCCGTCCATAGTGATTGCATGGTTCCAGGGTTACGAACAGTTCGGCGCCTTGGGTCTCGATACCGGAGGCACGAATTGCTTCGACTTCCGCATGAGGTTCACCAGGGGCGCGATGGAAGCCCTCCCCCACAATTCGACCTTCTTTCACTATAACAGCGCCCACCATAGGATTGGGAGAAGTGCGGCCCACGCCTCTTCGAGCCAACCTAATAGCTCGAGACATGAACTTAGGCTCTTCATGAGACGCCTTGGGGGATTTGAGGATCATCTAATTGTCCATGCTCTGTTTGTTGTTCCTTTGATTCTTTAAGTTCATAAAGTTCCTTTATCTCATTAACAAATTCTTCTATGTCCCGGAATGATCGATAGACTGATGCAAATCGTACATATGCCACTTCATCCATTTTCTTAAGGGCCTGCATGACACGTTCGCCGACATAAGACACCTGTATCTCCTTTTCTGCCCTTTCCATAAGGTCCTGCTCAATACTGTCCGCCACCGTTTCTATTTGCTCTATGCTTATTGGTCTTTTTTCGCAGGCCCTCAAAATTCCTTCGACAATTTTCCGCCTATCGAAAGATTCCCGGCGACCGTCCTTTTTTATGACAAAAGGGACCATTTCTTCGATCCGTTCGTATGTAGTGAATCGCTTCAAGCAACCGAGGCACTGTCGTCGTCTCCGGATTGCGGTGTTATCCTTGGCCAATCTGGAATCTATAACTTTATCTTCGATTTCACCGCATACTGGACACTTCATGGTAAGCCGCCTAGGGAACGGAATTGCCGCTATAATCTAGTTCGACAATATTTATATTGAAGTCTAACACGGCGCAAGGAAAAATTAGGCAATAGTTTGAGCTTTAGTAGTTTGTGATTCAATATATTTAATAATGTTGATCGATTACTAATCGGAGCATGATAGACACGTTATCGGGTTTTCCCACAAGGCTTGCATTTATAAGTCGTCTTGTGGAGAATGATGATCAAATTCACAAGATAAAGAGGAAGTCTCAAATAACTTGAGTATGCGCGCTTGGTTCCGGTATTTCACTCCTGGAGATATCACTCTTATTTTCCTGATGTGCGTCTTCGCAGCAGTTCTTTCGTTTTCTTTGCCCAACCGACTTGCGACTGATGGAAACATTGTATTTATAAGGTGTGGCTCTAAGCTTGTCGGCAGGTATGCGCTGAACCATGACCGTGTAATTTCGGTGAAAGGCCCGCTTGGAGAAACGAAAGTTCAGATAGAAGGCGGCAAGGTTCGAATCCTGAGTTCACCATGTCCCAATCATTATTGCGTCAAAATGGGAGAAATCTCGGCAGGCGGAGCCACTCTGTTATGCGTCCCAAATCAAGTTGTAGTGAGAGTAGGTGGTAATGAATCTCAGCGCCTGGACGCGATCAGCAGATGATCGATAGAACTGGAAAACTTTCAAGACTTGCGGTCCTCCTGGCGCTTGCCACCGCCATACATTCTTTGGAGTCCCTAATTCCCTTCACAGTCGGATGGTTCAGATTTGGATTTGCGAACATCATTGGTTTGGCAACATTATATATTTTTGGATTCAAAGACGCTGCTTTGCTCACAATAGGTAGAATTTTACTGGGCGGGCTTATTTCGGGCCAGTTTGGGTCCCCAGGTTTTCTACTGGCGAGCGCTGGAGGTATCGGTTCTATAATTGTCATGGGTGGCGCCTACTGGTTGGCCGGTAGGTACCTGAGTGAAATTGGAGTAAGCGTCTTGGGCGCTGTTTCGCACAATATGGTCCAGCTTTGGGTGGCCTATCTGATGCTCGTAAAAAACGAGAGCATTTTGTTACTGGCTCCAATAATGATTATCGCTGCAATAGGGACCGGGATAATCAACGGTTTGGCCGGGAAAATCTTAATAAAAAGAATGAAGCTCCTAGCCCCGAAATTACAAATTTGAAATCCTGTCCAAAATCGAGACGAGTGAGATTTCATAGGGGCATGGGAAGTAATGAAGTCGATCTGGAAACCACTCGATCGACTTTCAATTGATCAATAACCCATCAATCCACAACAGCGTGAACAAACCGGCATCAATCCTTTGGTTGATAGACTCTTGCGAAACTCTCTATAACGCTCGGAATTCCAAAGCTCAGATATTGTGTTGTCTTTCACATTTCCAACGACGTAGTCGTGGTAATCGCGACAAGGCGACATGTCACCATTAGAGTTTATTTCCACAGCGCTGAAAATTGAGACACATTTGTCAAAGCCGAACCGGTGGTCATGATCCGTGTAATACTTCTCCAAGTCGTTGGGTTCATCGAGAGGCGGCATTACAATGACAGCAGGCCCTGAAAATTTTTTGGCCAAATCATTAAGGCGCTTCAATTGTTCGGATAAGACGTGAATATCAGGTGGCCGCCAGTTCCCAATCCAGCCATAGTGTTTTTGAGGTTTGAATCCGAAACGTTCTTCGAAATCTCTGGTATGTTTTTCAGCGGATTCTTCATCTATCCACCATGCGAGGTAAAACACGCAGACATCCACGCGGTCTCTAAAAACGTCATAAATATCGACAAGTCTATTGTAATTCACGTTGTTGATCGTCGTGAGGGACGCAATGAGTGGAAGTCTCTGACCTTTTTCCTTTCTCAATTGGGTCAAGCTATCAATGGCTTTATTGATGGTCCGAAAATTGTTAACCGAGGAGGACGCCCCTGGTCTACTTGTGTTATGGGTCACCTCATCCGGTCCATCGACAGAGATCTGGACCACAAACATGGGGGCGCTAACTAAACGATCAGCGTGTTCGTAAAGTCCTGTTCCATTTGTAGCGATACTGGGGGGCATCCCGAGCCGAGCAGCTTCCTCTATTACCTCGACAGATCCCTTATACAGCATTGGTTCCCCTCCCCATAAATAGACAGAGGGTGTGTGGCCGTGGGCTTCAAGGTCTCGTAGGAGGTCGATATATCTGTCTGGCGAGACTTCATGTTCCTTAAGTTCCTTCAGTGAACATGAACGCAAGAATCCTCTATCGCCCCACTGGCCACAAGTGTGACATCTCAGATTACAGTAGTCCGTGATGCGAATGCTGCACTGGCGAATTTTATCGGCAGCCCCATCGCCTGTCTTGAAGGCAAGGTTCCGGAGGAACTTGTCCACTTGAATCATCGCGACGTTTTTCGCGTATTTAGGGACTTCCAACAGCTTAGGAGCGGTCTTCATTATGGTTGAAATAGGTACCCAGCTTTGACTCATACCAAAACACTCTCTCAAAAAATAGGATCATTAAGTTTACACAATTTGTCGCCCACTGTGAAGAATTTAACATCCAATTTGAATGATCGGTTGGGAAAATGTGGGTTATTGCGAACCTATAAGTTCAACTAAGTTCCACAATAGCCGTAAATTTGACCGAACTAACTTGCATGATTTTTATCAAAATCCTTTATGATCTGTTGAAAACCATCCAAACTGTCTAAGAAGGCGTCAACGATTTCCGGGTCGAACTGCTTGCCTCGTTCTTCAACTATGAGCTTCACGGATTTTTCGTGTGAAAAATCGTCTTTGTAACGTCTCTTTGATCTCAACGCGTCATACACATCGCACAATGATACAACCCGCGCCGAGAGTGGAATTTCAAGTTCACGTAATTTGAAAGGGTATCCAGATCCATCCCATCGCTCGTGATGGTAGTATGCGACATCGGCTCCTACTGACAGGTAGCTTTGAGATTCACCGGTTTCTTTTGCGGCTTCCGATAGGGCCTTTCCTCCGAGTAGGGCATGCTCCTGCATGATTTCAAATTCGTCATTCTTATATTTGCCAGGTTTGAAAAGTATACTGTCCGGAATTACAATCTTTCCGATGTCATGCAATACTGAGCATTGAACCAAATCTTCGATGAACTCGGAAGTCATCAATGGGCCGTAAACGGGGCGTTTTCGGATACTTTCGCATAGAACGGCGCAATATTGTCTGATCCTTTTCAGGTGAGCCCCTGTTTCACCATCACGGGCTTCAGCCAGTTGCGCAAGGGCAAAAACAGAAGCGCCCTGAATCTTTCTGATCCGTGTATAAGACGCTACCAACTCCTCATGAAGACGGAATTGTTCTGTAACATCTTGCCCGAGTCCTACCACTCCGGTCATTTTTCCTTTTCTGTCCAGCATTGGAGATATTGCAAGGGAAAGTACTACCTCCTCCTGATCTTTAGAAACATGCTTGATAACTTTTTGGGCAGCGCCAAATTCGTTTGTAAGCGCTTCCCTCAGAGTGTTTTGAACTTCGTTGGGATCTAGGTTGGCTGGATAGAGTTTGGCCACCGATTGACCGAGTATCTCCTCTTTGGAGTAGCCAAAAATGTTTTCAGCTCCGGAGTTCCAAAACAAGATCTGTCTCTGCAAATTGGTAACTACAATCGAGACCCTCCTGGAGCTTTCCAAAATACCCCTTAAGAATTCATTCGTTTTGGCTAATTCTTTGGTTCTGCTTTCGACTTGAGTTTCAAGGCGATGGGTGTACTCTTTCTCCAGGAGTTTGAGTCTGTGGTGCTCCAATCCCTTTTCCACTGTTGAAATTAGTATTTCCCCATTTATCGGTTTGAGCAGAAAATCGAAAGCCCCGAGCCTCAGCGCCCTGATGGCGGTCTCCATTTCACCGTAGCCAGTGATCATTACGACAGGTATGATGTCATCAGCTTCCTTGATCAGTTTCAGAAGGCTGATGCCGTCCAAACCGGGCATGAGAATGTCAGTTATAACCAAGTCCGGTTTTTCATTTGAAAACAGTTCCCTTGCTTTGTCACCTGA
>JARLHM010000180.1 GCA_031292235.1 Syntrophaceae bacterium
ATGTTTAAACGTTAAGCGGCTGACTTAAAATATGACAAATCTTAATCTTTGCTTTTCAATTATTCTGTCATTAATAGTTCTGTCGGGTTGTTCCGCGAACTTGGCCGCAATAAAATCCTCCGTAGCTCATGCCTCATTCCAGAAACCGACCACTCAAAAGACTGAGAAGAGCAGGGTTCCGACCGATGAAGAAGGGGCTTTTCACGTAGTAAACAAGGGTGACACACTTGTTCACATATGTGATGTTTATGGTCTGGATCTGAAATCTGTGGCTGTCGTCAACAAATTGACGCCTCCCTACAAATTCTCTGGTGGGGAAACCTTGTTTCTGCCTGCTTCCGCGTTATTGCCTGATACGAACCTGAAAAAATCTCCAAATCAGACCGGGCCCATGTTAGGCGGCGCCGATTCCAAGTCCCGGTATTTTGCCGCAAGCGCAATTCGAGGTTTGAGGCACCCAAACGTCCCGGAACTGAAGTTCCCTGTGCCTCACGGGGTTTTGACTTCGCCTTTTGGGTTTCGTTGGGGAAGTTTTCATAAAGGGTTAGACATAGCAGCGCCTATTGGTAACCCTGTTTTAGCTTGCGCCAATGGAAGAGTCATTTATACAGGGAGTCAGAAACGATTCAGGAGATATGGAAACGCTGTTTTAGTGGATCACGGAAAAGGCGCCTATACTTATTACGCCCATTTGTCAAACATCCTTGTGAAACCTGGACAGGTTATCCGTAGAGGGCAGAAAATCGCTCTGGTAGGCAATACTGGTAGATCCACCGGGCCTCATCTTCATTTAGAGGTGAGAGTCGCCAACCAAATGTATAACCCGCTGGCCTATTTTTCAGCCAATGACATGTCTGGAATGAAGGTAGCAAAGCGATTTACCAATTCTCCCATGGGGCCTGTGTTGGCCCACTGGAAAATTCCTGATCTCGTTTCGGCGAACCTGCCTTGAAAATGACTGACTAGGTCTATTCGAACTCAAAAAGGGGAAAGCAGAGAAGTTTTTGCGCTGAAAAGACAAGCGCAACAAGACGCGTAACAGTTTTAAATCTCATGCTTTTCCCTTGACAAGCAGCTTTGTCACAACTAAACTGATCTTTCATTTCAGTTTTTACCACAACTTCGAAAAGACACCCCCACACATGAGATTGGAGGTCTGAACGATTTTCCGACTCGTACTCGGGGCGTGCTTTAAACAGGACATAATGTTCAAGGAGGACTACAAATGTCGAAAAGTAAGTTGGTGAGACCTCACGGTGGTGGGGAATTAAAACCTTTGATGCTATCAGGCGCGGCGTTGGCGGGAGAGAAAAAGAGAGCCGAAACTCTCAAGAAAATTAATATCTCATCTAGAGAAACAGGCGATCTCCTTATGATGGGTTGCGGCGCGTTCACACCACTTGAAGGTTTCATGACGAAAGCGGACTGGAAAGGCGTATGCGACGAGTTTAAGATGGCTAACGGTCTATTTTGGCCTATTCCGATCACTGTTTCTACTGATGATGAAGCTGTTAAAGAAGGTGATGAAATAGCTCTGGTCGACTCGGATAACGGTGAAATGGTCGCCACCATGAAGGTGACTGAGAAATACACCATCGACAAAGCTTATGAATGCAAGAAGGTCTTCACCACGGATGACATGGAACACCCTGGCGTGCAGAAAGTCATGGCCCAAGGGAAATATAATCTTGCCGGTCCTGTGAAGGTGCTAACCGAAGGTGGGTTCCCTGAAGAATTTGGCGATCTCTATGGTACGCCCGCTGAAACAAGGGCGATATTTGAAAAAAATGGTTGGAAGCGAATTGCGGCCCTTCAGTTACGTAACCCAATGCACAGGTCCCACGAATTTCTGGCCAAAATCGCCGTTGAAGTGATGGATGGAGTAATTATCCATCAGTTGTTAGGCAAGCTGAAAGCCGGTGACATTCCGGCGGATGTTCGTGTGGCCGCTATTAACGCTCTTGTCGACAACTATTTTGTTAAAGGCACTGTCGTAACCAAGGGCTATCCTATGGAAATGAGATACGCTGGCCCCAGGGAAGCTCTGTTGCACGGTGTCTTCAGACAAAACTATGGTTGCAGCCATCTTATCGTAGGCCGGGATCATGCTGGTGTCGGCGATTATTACGGACCATTTGACGCGCAAAAGATTTTTGATCAAATTCCTGAAGGATCTCTCGAACTTCAGCCTCTTAACATCGACTGGACATTCCATTGCTTCAAATGCGGAGGTATGGCTTCAATGAGGACATGTCCTCATGGAAAGGCTGACCGGTTGCTTCTTTCAGGAACGATGGTGCGAAAGACACTGTCCGAGGGTGGACAGTTACCGCCTGAGTTCTCAAGGCCGGAAGTGGTGGCCATCCTACAAAAGTATTACCAGGGCCTGGAAGAAAAGGTTGAGGTTAAGTTGCACGGAGCGGCTACCGGCGACGTCAAGAAGTAATACCCAGCTTAATAAATGTTGAACCGATGCCCGATCACCGGCTTTACGTCGGTGATCGGTTTTTTTTGGCTCGGCTTGCCACATGAAGACCCGATACCAGATCCTTGACGTAACAATATAATGACGCGTACAATGTCTTTGTTCAACATGAATAAATTTAACATATGAGATGACAATGCTCGAGATAAAAGTCTCCAGCAGGTTCGCCACATTTCTTGAAAGCTCTACGACATGAAAGATCTTTTTGAAAAGTGTTATTCCTTTAAACGAGATCAAGAAGCAATTGAACTAGGGTTTTACCCTTATTTCAAGGCGATTTCGGCTTTGGATGGCCCTCATGTTACGGTAAACGGCCGTGATATGATAATGGTTGGTTCGAACAACTACCTGGGATTGACAACCCACCCCAGAGTTAAAGAAGCGGCAATGAAAGCGCTGGAGAGGCATGGGACAAGTTGTTCCGGTTCAAGGTTCTTGAACGGTACTTTGGAGATGCACGAACAGTTGGAAGCTTCTCTAGCCCAATTCGTCGGCAAAGAGTCAACCCAAGTTTTCACAACCGGTTTCTTGACCAACCAAGGCGTTATAGCTCCACTATTATCCCGTACAGATACAGTTATAGTTGATCGTCTGGTGCATGCGAGCGTCCTGGAGGGAGTTCGGCTCTCGTTTGGAAAAGTTCGGCGTTTTCGTCACAATGATATTGAATCCTTGAGAAGAAATCTTGAGGCCAGCGCCGATTCTGACGGGGTGCTGGTAATTGTAGATGGTGTCTATAGTATGGAAGGGGACATTGCCCCATTACCCGAAATTGTAGCGGTAACCAAGGAATATGGCGCTCGTATAATGGTTGATGACGCTCATGGTTTGGGGGTTCTTGGCAAAAACGGACGAGGGACTCTGGAGCATTTCGACCTAAGTGATCAGGTGGATCTGGTAATGGGCACTTTCAGCAAGTCATTAGCGTCACTGGGAGGTTTTATAGCGGGTGACGCCGCTGTAATAAATTACATCAGGCACAATTCCCGCGCTCTGATATTTTCCGCGTCGATGCCACCATCAGCAGTGGCGGCTGTAAATGCCGCATTAGAGGTAATTCAAACTGAGCCGGAAATCCGCGACCATCTATGGGAGAATACCAATTTTCTGATGCGACACATAGTTGAGCTAGGATTCGATACAGGGCCCACGGAAACACCTATAGTGCCCATGATAGTGGGAGACGACGCCCGCGCATGTATCTTTTGGCGACTTCTTTTCGACGAAGGGCTCTTTACTAACTGTGTAGTTTCTCCAGCAGTTCCGCCCGGCTCCCAAAGGATACGGATGTGCCTTATGGCCACTCATTCGCGGGAGGACCTTGAGAAGGTAGTTGAGATTTGCGGACGCGTAGGCCGCCAGATAGGATTGATTAGTTAAGGGAGGAAGTCGAATGCTCTTGAAAAGGACCACTTGGGAGATATCTCGGAAGTGCGCAGCAGTAGTCAAATTCCATTGGCGCGGTTTGCTGTTATCGTTGATGGTTTTCTCGCTGCTTACTGGTTTTAGCGTATCTCCATTATTTGCTGTAGATGAAAATGCCTCAAATCAGACAACCGACAAAAGCATTCAGGCCCCGAATCTCTCCCCGGCTTCGATTGAAAACAGATTTGAACAAATTGAAAAGACCCTTCAATCAATTAAAGTCACAGGCGAAAAAGCTGAGGATCGGAGCTATTTCAACAAACTGGCCAGCTACGAAGTAATAAAATATTTGAAGTTGATGGTTTTG
>JARLHM010000181.1 GCA_031292235.1 Syntrophaceae bacterium
AGGAGGTAATTCAATTGTTCGACAATTCGCTCATGAACTCCTGGACGCTCAACTGGGACTCTATTACCCGCAAAAGTAATCCCGTCTTTGATCAGATTGGGCGGTAGAACATAACCTCCTCTACCAGCGCCATGCTCAGTAATCCAAGCGTTTGAGCAAGCGGCCCCGAATGTCAGCGTAAATAGAATTACAGTAAGCGCGACTAGTAAGAATGGGCTGATGCGAGGTTTCTCACGCGACGTAAAAATATTTTCACTCAATTTCAAAGGAACCTTCTTTTATGTTATCGGCCCCTTGCCCCCTCTTAGCAAAGTTACACAACTTTGGCCATGCTCTGAGGACATCACTTATTGATGTTTTCTTTGAGTTCTTTTCCAGCTTTGAAAAATGGCAAACTTTTGTTCTGGACTACAATCTGTTCACCTGTTTTTGGATTTCTGCCCGTATAACCCTTATATTCCTTAACCACAAATGAGCCGAAACCTCTAATCTCGATTCGATCACCGCGTTCCAGGGCCTCTGACATGGTGTTGAAGACCATATCAACGATTTCTTCAGATTTCCTTATTGGGAGGTCCGTATCTTTTGCTAAGGTTTTCACGAGATCAGATTTGTTCATTGCAATCTCCTATTCATCGTCACCGACAACGGTTCCTGAACTACTAGTTTTAAACAAGTCTAAGCTGAATTGTAAAAAATAGCAAATTCGAGGATTTAAACTCAACAAATTTTTATTGTCCCTCATAAACGAAGGATCTTGACAAAAGCCTTTCCTAAAACAACACTAGGCCAACTTTTTATGGGAAACTAGTTAACCCCCAAAACAGGACCCATTCAGGATCAAGAGGGTCCATTCCTGGTCTCTGGCCAGCTTGACCTTAAAAAGAATTGGTCTATTAGTTTTTTGTTAGGGGCCAAAGATAACGATAATTTTTAGAATTCTGATCAAAAAAAGTCAAGATAATTTGACCCATATTCTCATCTGGTTGAAATACCGAGACAATTTAGGGAACGAAATCATCTGTACCCAACTCTCTGAAAATACTGAGGAAGACCTATGATCTATTTTGCTGATCTCCACGTGCATTCAAGATATTCTCGCGCGACGTCAAAGGATTGTGATTTGAACGGATTGTCACAATGGGCTGCGCTGAAGGGAATAAATGTGGTGGCAACCGGGGACTTTACCCACCCTGAGTGGCGTAAAGAGTTACATGACAACTTGGAGCCACGGGAAGATGGACTTTTTGGCCTCAAACCCGAATCAACGCCAAGCCCGTTAATTGATTCATCAGGTTTTGCGCCTAGTGATATGCGGTTCATTCTTAATGTGGAGATAAGTTCAATCTACAAGAAAAACGGTAAAGTACGCAAAGCCCACAATCTTATTTTCATGCCTGACATGGAAACCATGGATGATTTCTGCACGCGCCTTGGCAAAAGAGGGAACCTCAATTCAGACGGTAGACCCATACTAGGCCTTGATTGTCGGGACTTGCTGGAAATAGCTCTTGAGACCTCGGAGCGATCTTTTGCCGTTCCCGCTCATATCTGGACCCCCTGGTTCTCTGCGCTTGGTTCCAAATCAGGTTTTGACTCCATGGAAGAATGTTTTGAAGACCTCACGGAACATGTCCTTGCGCTGGAAACAGGACTTTCATCTGATCCAGAGATGAATTTCAGGGTATCGGAACTCGACCGATTTACGCTTGTTTCCAATTCGGATAGTCATTCACCGTCGCGTCTTGGTCGAGAAGTCAACATTTTCTCAGGACAGCCCTCATATCCATCCATACGCGAAGCGTTACGCATCGGTGGCGCCGGGTCTAGGAATACAGAAAATTTCCTTGGCCCAAGACAATCTATAATGGAAGACAGACGGGTTAAAAGCGGCGCCTCGGGATTTGTTGGGACAATAGAATTTTTCCCCGAAGAGGGGAAATATCACATGGATGGGCACCGAAAGTGCGGAATTTGCCTAGATCCTGAGAAGACAGAGGCCTTAGGAGGTAAATGCCCGGTCTGTGGTCACGCTATAACCGTTGGGGTAATGAACAGGGTGAATCAGCTAGCAGACAGGCCTTATGGCCACACTCCGCCAAAAGCGGGTTATTACTGGAGGATGCTGCCTTTGATTGAGATTGTGGCGGATTGCCTCGGTTGTGGTGTCCAGGCGAAGAAGGCCAAAGACCTCCACTGTCGATTGATTAGGGACCTTGGCCCAGAGTTGGACATACTATGGTCATTGCCGCTAGAAGTAGTTGAAACATGCGCGCCTCCAATATTCGTGGAAGCGTTAAGACGGGTAAGGGCTGAGCAGGTACGGATTGACGCTGGTTATGACGGAGAATACGGTAAAGTTTCCATATTCGAAGATAGTGAGCGTAAAGCTTTCGGATAAGAATATCCTTTTGAATTAGAGAGGGCCCCATTTTAAAGGTCGTCGAAAAGTTCCTTGACATAAATGTTATATACAGATATATATATATGAAAGCGGCGAAAGCCTGTTTGAGATTCCTTTAGGCCGTGGCTTTTAGATGACCCGAAATGGGCCAAAGATCACATAGCTTATTCAAAAAGGTTTTGTAAATGGAACTTGCTCTTATTATCGCTGTATTTGTTGGGTGGTTTGTTCTTAATCGCTGGCTTCTTCCTAAAATGGGCGTGTCGACATGAATGTCGGCAGGATGTTCCCCCGTGGACAGGGGATCGAATAAGGCGCATCATACTAATAATTCTCAGAAATAGGGCCATAGTTAAGGTGTTTGATATGGGTTACGCGAACGAGCAAGCAGGACAAGAGGATTTTCATCCTACGGTTAGCGAAGATTTTTCAGGTCCCGGCGGCCATCCTTTTGACGGCAGCGCAGAGGACCATAAGAGCAAGGATGAGATTTTCGACCTGATCAAGAGGATGGAATTTACAAGAGAAGCTGAGATTTTTAAGGCCCTTGGACATCCCATCCGATTGAAGATAGTCTACGGGCTTCTCAAAGTCGGCGGATGCAACGTAAAGAACATGCAGGAATGTCTTGGCCTTCACCAAGCTACAGTTTCACAGCACCTAATTCACTTGAAAACCCGGGGGATAATCCAATCCTCCCGTCAGGGATTGGAAATGGTTTACACTGTCACGGACAACTGGGCCAAGTGTATTGTTGACAACATTGAGAAAAACAACGTCTTGGCGTCCTACAATTCCATCGATTAAAAATTATTTCAGAAACCTTGCAGAATTATCAGCGACTCAACTATCGATCCGTCTTTATCTCTACCAAAATACCCCGACTCTTTAATGTTATCTTTTAAAAGAACAGTTTCTCTTTTTGCAAACTGGACGTTTCGTGTTATAATTAGTTAGATAGTATAACTCTTCCAAATAGACTGGATCAAAGAAAAGGGAATTATTCATGCCTGAGCTTGTTAGGTTTGGCGTGTCGATACCGGATGATTTACTCGAAAAGTTCGATGAGCTGATAAACAAAAAGGGATACACGAATCGATCCGAAGCCATTAGAGACCTGATTCGGGATCGTCTGGTAGAAGACCAGTGGAGCGAACCCGGCCACGAAGTCGTAGGTACGGCGACAGTTGTCTACAATCATGAACAGAGCGACCTGGCGCAAAAACTGACGGAGATCCAACACAGGACCCACAACCTGATTATTTCGGCGCTGCATGTTCATCTGGACGCTCACAACTGTCTCGAGGTCCTCATATTGAGGGGTGAATCCGAACAGGTGAGAAAAACATGCGAGTTACTAATATCCACCCGTGGGGTCAAGCACGGCAAGATGACCATGACTACCACGGGAATGGAGATAGACTGATCCGAGACTAATTTCTGCTGCAGATCAGGAGTAAACGCGCGACAGGTGTATCGGTCTGACATCGCCGCGGCAGGGTGGGGGTACCAGCAACTGTAGGTCTACATTCAGCCATTGATAATCGGGATTGAGTTCCCTGATTTTACAATCTGGGGGTGGGGTTGAGTGTTCGTTATATTCGTACGACACCAGAAAAATCCCTACGCCATATTTTTCTGTTCGATCAATCAGGTAAGAGTTCACAAAATCTTTCTCGTCCATTTTGGCTTCTTGAGCGACGTCTTTTATTTCTTCATTGCTCAGCCTTATCAAGACATATTTGAAAATACCCTGTTCAGCCAGTCTGAATAGGGTCCGTGACTCAGAAGAACAAATGTAAACAGTCGATATAAAATGGAACCTTGCAAGGAAACGAGCGGCGACGAGGGCCGCTGTGCGCCGCCCGCCAACCGTGTAGTGAAAGCCATAATATTCATAAAGCTTTTGCTGGATAACCTCTCCGACCTTTTCACCCTTTTCATACAGGTCTTTGGAAATATACCGCAGATACTTAGCGAGATCTTCGGCTGCTTGGGCCACCGGCCAGTCCACTCTTACGTGAAAATGTGTTAGCCCATATCTGTATCTTGCCTTTATAGTAGGGTCCTGTTGCATCATAACCGCATAGTCCGACTTGAGAAGTTCACGAAGCAAGATGGGGAATGCGGTGTCTTCAAAAAATCGCATCTTTTGGTTAAAAAGTTCCTTGAGATCAAAAATCGCCAGGTTAACTAGGTTTTCTTTGGTTATTTTGTTAGAGTCAAAGAAACGGATATAAGTTTTTACAGTATTTGGTATGGTTCCTTCATTGAAAATAAGTATGAAGTGCGAGTGCTTTGTGTACTCGTGACCAACAACGCGCGCTCTAGGCTTGAGTTCTCGCATCTCAACAAAGGGATATTCTTCTCCTGAATCCTTGAAAGCCTTATACGATTTTATAAGGCCTTCAGATATTAGGAGCCCGTCGAGTTCGTCACGCAGGAAGAAGTAAACACATCGTCTGAATCTCTCATTCCATCCTATTTCGTTCCTTCTGAGAAATGGCATGAAGGCCTCATTTTTTCTTGACGGTGATACTAAAGGCGCCCGCTTGGTTCAGCAAACCGATAACGGATTGTGAAAGAGGACTGGACCTATAGTTTTGGATCTCATTATCAAACTGTGAATTCGGATAAATAGTCCGAAAAAGCTGGTGTGAGTTTATGCAAGTTTACCATCATCTCAGCGTGCTTGCAAGGAAGAGGAAAAAAGGGTAAACATTCAAGGTTATAAGATACAGGGAAAGGCTTTTTCACTCAAATGGCTCAAAATAAAGACCAAGAACTAAACAATCATAATGCGCCCGATGACCTGGAGGAGGATTTCGCCGCGCTATTTGAGGCTTCTAATAGAGCTGATCATGAAACTATTAAACATGACGGCAAGATCGATGGGAAAATAGTCTCTATTGGCGATGAATGGGTTTTTGTCGATATAGGAGGTAAGAGCGAGGGCGCGATTTCCAAGGAGGAGCTTCGTGATTCCGAGAAGCGTCTTGTTCTCAAAGTCGGAGATCCAATTACCGCTTATGTTGTCGCTCAGCGAGATGGGGATGTGCTCCTAAGTGTTAAAATGACACACGCGGCTTCAGAAGATGCCGTCAGAGGGGCGTACGAAAGCGGGATTCCGGTTGAGGGCTTGGTAATAGAAGAGAGAAAAGGCGGTTACAGTGTGACCGTATTCGGCCGAAACGCGTTTTGCCCCTATTCTCAAGTTGATATTATTTCGGGCGGATTACCGGAAAACTATATTGGTAAAAAGTTCTTTTTTAAGATCACCGATTTTTCAGATCGGGGACGCAACATTGTTCTGTCCAGGCGAGAAATTCTGGAAGAGGAACGCCGCCTGAAAATCAACCAACTCAAGCAAACTCTTGCCGAAGGGGATGTTGTTCGTGGCATAGTTCGCAAACTAGCTCCGTTTGGGGCGTTTGTTGATATTGGCGGACCGGAAGGGCTTGTTCCCATGTCTGAACTGGCCTGGAGTCGAGTTGAATCAGTGTCGGATGTCATGTCGGTAGGTGATGAGATTTCAGTCAAGATAACTGGGCTTGATTGGGAGAAGAATCGTATTACCCTGAGTCTTAAACAGGTTCAGGAGAATCCCTGGGATTCCATTAGTTCACGTTTCCATGACGGCATTGAGACGGCAGGAGTAGTGACAAGGCTCACCAACTTTGGAGCATTTATTGAATTGGAGCCGGGCATTGAGGGACTAGTTCACATATCAAACCTTGGTAAGGGGCGTAGGATCAATCATCCCCGGGAAGTAGTCAATCCAGGAGAATTAATCAAGATTCGGATCATCTCTGTGAATAAAGATGAAAAAAGGTTAAGCCTCGAACTGATCCCCGAGGTTCAATCAATGGGTTCGGAAGAACCGAATGTGGAGATTATCGAAGGAATTATCACGAGTGGAGAGGTCCAAGCAATCAAGGACTATGGGCTATTTGTGAATCTTCCGGGCGGGAAAACCGGATTATTAAGAAATGTCGAAATCGGCGATCTTAGCCCGAGAGAACTAAGAAAGAAATACCCCATCGGATCCAAAATTACCGTAAAAGTCATATCTGTTGAACCGGAAATCCGAAGGATTGGGCTAAGCCTGAAAGCCCTGGAACACGCCGACGAACTCAATCAGGCCAAAGAATATCTTGTCGACGGCAGATCCCGGAAATCCTTCGGCACTTTGGGGCAATTGCTAAAATCTAAACTGGAAAACAAGAAATAAAGCTTATAAGGATTTTTGTTGGGGTCAGGCCTCCCTGACCCCGCAGGGGCAGATCCTTTAAAATAGTCCCGGAATGTCGGCATATCGAAACAGAAATGCTAGAAACAGATATCTTGCGAGGACCTGACGCTTTATCCAATGTAGAGTAATCGTCAGGACCCCATTCTTGTAATTAGCGCCTGTAGGAGGAATTCTGGAGAGATAAAGAATACTTTGAGATATTGTCTGTTATTTCTAAAGGTCTGAACCATGTTTCTTGGCAAGCTCGGAAGCTCTTCCAATTAACTCTGTAATGTCGACAGGCTTCTCGATCACTAAGTCAATACCGGATTCCAGCATTTTCTCCCGCTCAGATGTCTGTCCACCCCATCCTGTAAGAAGAATTAGAGGTGGTTTGGCCTTTTGCCTTGTCTTAAAAAGGCTGACAATCCTCCTGCCAACTTCCCAACCGTTCATGTGAGGCATTCCAAGGTCGCACGTTATGACGTCAAAATCCTCTTCTTTAAGCATGCGGAGCGCCGCCTTTCCGGAAGACGCAGTCTTTACGAATTGACCCAAAGAAGTCAAAGCCTCTTCGAAAAGAGACAACAACATTTCATCATCGTCGATTACCAGAAAACGCATGGGTGATTCGGAAAGAATCGAAGTCACGCCGTAGCGGGTATCATCCTTTTCAACAGTGGCTAGTGGTAAGGCAATTGTAAATGTAGACCCGAGATCAATCTCACTGTCAACTGATATGGAGCCGCCATGGCTGGCGACAATCCCATAAACGCTGGCAAGTCCCATTCCCGTGCTTTGTAGCCCCTTTGTAGTAAAGAATGGATCGAATATCTTTGAAAGATTTTCAGGGGAAATACCTGTGCCGTCATCTTCAACTTCGAGGATCGCGTAATCATCCCGAGCAAATGTCCTAACCCTTATTTTGCCACCATTGGAGACGGCGTCTATTGAATTTCTCATCAAGTTCAATGTGACTTCGAACATGTCGTTTGATATCCCTGAAACCATTAACTCATCGGAGATATCGGCCTCAATTGATATGGAAACCCCATTTTTAACGGCAAGCGTACGCCACAAGAGTTCGCTCATTTCCAGAGCGTCCCTGACTGCTTTAGTGAGATCAAATATCTGGTTTGTCTCCGATGTTACATCTGAGCGAAGTTGGGCAAAACTCTGGAGCCTTTTTACGGTTTCAGAGCCGTTCCTTGAGTTTTGCGCGATCTCCATAAGAAAGGGGCGCGTCGCCGAAGGGTCTCCTTGATCAAGCTTAATCAAGGCTGATTGGCTACTAACAAGAATTTTTTGTAACACATTGTTGAAATTGTGTGCGACCCCAGTCGCCAGTTCAGCGACCGCCTTAAGTAGTTCGCTGTGCAGAAGTATTTCTTCAGCCTTTTTCCTCTTGGTGATATCACGGACGAGCGCCATTACATTCGGACGTCCTCTCAAGTTTACGAGACGCAGTCTGACTTCCACCCAAAGCCGTTGGCCGGCTTTGGTCAGGGAACGCCACTCAAATGACTGTGGACGGCCGAGGGCTGCGCGGCGGATTCTCTCCAAGGCTTTCTCCGGCGTATAACCCTCGTCAATTACGCTAATAAGAGAAAAGTCGGCATTCACAAGTTCGCTTTTGGTGTAGCCATACAGCTCAATAACCCTATTGTTGACATCCAGAACTGCGCCGGTTTCAGGATCATGAATGAAAATAGCGTCTTCAGCCCCATTGAATATTGCGCGATAATTCTCCTCTGATTGACGCAACGCGTTTTCCGAATACTTGCGCTCGGTGATATCTGATATAAATACAAGGTCGGCCGTTCCACCCTCCCACTGGATAGAGTGGCCGTATATCTCGCCCCATTTTATTGTACCTGAAGAGGTGAGTATCCTAATGTGATAACGCTCCGGAATCATATTGCCCCGAAGTCTGGCGACATAGTTTTCGAAAGTCTTTTGTCTGTCATCGGGGTGGACAAAGTTAATGAACGGTTTCCCGACAATTTCATGTAAGGGGGTTTCGGCAATTTGACTGGCATACGGGTTCACGAATTTAATGATCCCGTCCTGGGCGACGAGGATAGCTTCTCTGGCGTGTTCGATAACAAGCCTGCATTTTTCTTCAGAAGAACGTAAAGCCTCCATTATTCCTTTTTGATTAGTAATATCGCGCAGAATCACCAACATTCCGGCGATCTCGCCATGAGCGTCACGGTAACAGGACGCGCTTATATTAACGTCCAGCGCCTCGCCAGATTTAGTGAGCCTCTTGGTGTCAAAAGTAACCGAAGGCTCTCCGTGCTGGTACAGCCTGTCAATCCAGGCCATAGTGACAGACCTCTCATTTTGCGGGACAAAAGGAATTTTAAGGCCTTCCAGCTCTTTAAATGACCAGCCAAATAGTTTTGAGAAGCCATTGTTGACGTACCTCACGTGACCTTCGGTATCATAAACCACTATTGGATCGGTAGATGCGTTTAACAGGCTTAAATAGAGTTCTCCGAGGGCTTTGGTGTTTTCGTAAAGGGCCTTGTAATCGACTTGTCCCTGGGAGTCCGGGTTCAGGGGAGGGCGCGTTTCCGAAGGGTTCAACTGATCTGAATCTGCCGGACGTGTGTCCGAGTCGGATGATTTTAAGTTTCCCAATTTTTCATAGCCAAAACTCATTAAATCCCCCTTGTGGGGCGACATATTTCGAAGAAATAAGAAATAGAGGCTTCTGACCGTCGAATTATTGCAATTCTAAGGAGCGGGAAAATAAAATACAAGATATTTTCAATCGACGGAGGCTGTAAGGCCAGAACCTTATATTTGCTAGTTGGTCAAAAAAAGTGGGGACGAGATAATCGTCCCCGAAGATAAGGAGGAAAATTGTTTGGTTAATGAAGGCCTGGCCGGGCCTCCATGTGGGGTTTATGAAGAGATTGTTAATATTATTAAGAAATAATGATTTCCGGTAATTTGCAATTTGTGTTTCGTTAAGGAAAACTAAACGGTTAATGGTTGAATGAAAGGTTTGACTCTTGCTTCATAGCCGCAAGGCGCCGCTGAGATGTCTACCAGTATTGTCCGGTAAGCGTTTGACCTTGTCGGGATGTGGCTACTGGGCCCATGACAACGTTGGGCTGAGTTGAAACCAGGCTTCCTGATATAAGGTTTAAAGGAATTTCCATGACACTGGCTAAGATCTTCAGTCCGCCAGGAAGGTCCTGTTTGAGGTCTTTTGAGGCCGTCATAGGCATTGCCATCATCATGGGATATGACAATGAGGGGTTAGAGACGGCCCCGTACCGCATGTAAGTTCGGCGTGGCGGCTTACATTTGGTAATCCCAGTAGGAACACACGCCGGAGGAGCGCACATGGGCGGCCCGCAAGGCGCCATTGCGCCACATGTAGGCGGCCCGCAAGTGGGCGGAGCACATGGAGGAGGGCATGGAGGGGCACAGAAATTGGGCCTGAACAAGGGACGTTTTGGGGCTGGAGCTAGGATCCCAGCCATTATGGCGGAAGGTATTCCGATTACAGTCCCGCAGATGTTGGTGCATGCGCCGAGCACGGCCCCGCAGATTCCGAAGGGAGACGGTGGCCCCATGGGACCACATGCAGGGGGAGCGCAAGGCTGCGGCATAGGCGCGCAAGTGGGGGCGACCTCAATTGGTGGACCGCCTGCGATTCCTGGAATTATTGAGATTGAGACGAAGAGCGTGGTGAGAAACGCGAAGATAGCGACAACTCTCAGCGCCATACCTGATCCTCCTTTTTTAACGCCCTTCAAGTAGCCGTTCAGGGGTTAGGCTAAAATGAAGGCGTTTTAATTCAGCCCATTATAGGGCTTGAATGACATGCGGCTTTAACATGGGGTTTATAGCTTGTCAAGTAAAAATATTTATTGTTGAAGGTTAACACTGAATATTACTAAAAATATAACCTAGACAAGATATAATGTTGTTTTAACGGGATAATTATGTAATTATTAATGTTAAGAGTTAGATGTTGGATTAAAGGCTGTTTCTATTTGAGCCCCAATGAACGCCTCACTTGATATGAAAAGACTTTGAAAAATATCTTAAATTCAAGAGGTTTTTAAAAGGTATGAGAAAGGTAACGTATGTATTTGTGTTAATTGGGTTATTTGTGGCTTATGGAGACGTTTACGCACAGGAAGAGGCTGTGGAATTTTACAACAGAGGCGTTGAAGCTCTTGCCCAGGACAGACTGGACGATGCGATCAACCTTTTTTCCAAGGCCGTAAAAATAGATCCGGTGGATCACTACGCGTACAATAATTTAGGAGTGGCCTACAAGCGTAAGGGAGACTATGAAAAAGCAATCCAGAATTATACCCGGGCCCTGGAGATCAAACCTGACTATTACGCTGCCCAGATTAATCGGGGGATAGCCCGTTTCCGTAAGGGAGATTACGACCAGGCTCTCGAAGATCTCGAATCACTGGCGCGCCAGAGGAAAAAAGACGCAGCCGTTTTTGCCACGTTGGGTTTGATATACAAGGAAAAGGGAGATTTTGACAAAGCCATTAAGAACCTCAAGGACGCGGTAGCGATGAACAAGTATGGGATTGGCGCCCAGAAAGCGTTGGGTGAGGTTTATGAAGCAAAGAAAGACTACGGCAAAGCCCTGGATGTATATCTAAAATTACGGACAACATTGGCCAAAAAGGGCGAAACAGGGGATATTGACAAAAGAATTGACCGCCTGAGAAATTCGTATGTCTCTGAGCTTTACAATCAGGGACTTGAAGAGTACAGGCTCGGAAACGCAAAACATGCCTTAGTGATCTGGGCTACTGCTCTCAAGCTTGATCCTAATAATTTGCAGATACTTAGAGACCGTGGTTTGACATATTATAGGTTGGGTCAGTATCAAAAAGCTCTGGAAGATTTTAATCACGCTGTGGAAATCGGGCCAGGTCAAGAGGAAATATACAGGGTTCGTGGTGACACGTATTACAAATTGAAGAAAACGGACAAGGCTTTAGATGACTATCGCAAGGCGATAGAAATGAATCCCCGTGATGCGATATGCTACAACAACCTTGGCCTTGTGTTTCATGAAACCGGTGACCTCGATCGCGCATTGGAAGATTACTCGAAGGCCGTCTCGATCGATCCATCAAATCCTTCCTTCTACGAGAACCGCGCTCTAGTTTACTTGGCCAAACACGACAATATGAACGCGGCTGAAGACTATAAAAAGGCCCTGAACCTGACCGATGACCAAAAGGCCAAGGACATTATCAGTCAGAAGATCGCTAGCCTTACAAGTCAGACCGGTTTGAATCCTGATATACCTGTCCCCGAAACCAATGCCACATCGCGCAATCAACGCGGGGGCTCAGTTAGGGACACTCGTCCGGGCTGGTAGAAATTTGCTAAGGATTTGGTTGAATGCATATGGATCATTTAATAAGATAATATATTAGGTTATTGAAAGACCTACTTATTATTATTGACAAATTAATAATATCATAATAGAAGGGATGGCGGATACAAATAGATTTGGTTATGAAGTAAGCTAGTCGCTCTTCAACCATTGTTCGACGTCAAATTCAACAGAGTGTTTTTGTCTTGTTGATGGCTGAATTTTTGCTGTTACTGCTTTGTAATTCAGCCCTGTGAGTAAATATATGAGTTTTATAGAAGCTAGTAATCCGATAGATATATTTATTCTGGCTACTATACTGATCACCTTCATTCTTGGTTTCTGGAAGGGGTTTGTCCGGTCTCTGACAGCTCTTACGGGCCTTGCGGTGGGAGTCTGGGCTGCCACCAGCTACTATCCCCTGGTTCAAAATCAGCTTGGTAAGATATCGTCTCTTAACCCACAGATCTCGATCATAATTTCCATGGCGCTAGTTTTCGTTTTGGCGCAGGTAGTTTTTGTGGTCATTAGGCGTGTGCTAGAAGCAATTCTGGATTTTACGCGCCTGGGTTGGCTTGACCGTGTTTTTGGCGCAGCCATGGGCGTTGTGACGGGGTTTCTAATTGCCGCCGCCGCGGTTCAGGTGACGTTGATTGCGGCCCCTGAATGGCAGGCGGTAAAAACGTCTGTTTTGGCGCTGCCTGTTGAGGGCATGACATACAAGCTCTTGGCCTACGTGCCTCAGGGAACAAGAAATCAGGTCCACGCGGTGATATCAAAGTGGCGGACGCCTCAGGAAGGTCCACAACAGGCCCCAGCTAGATTGGGGGCCCAACTGATTAGACCGGATGGCGATTTGACCCCTGAGCCGAAATAGATTATGAAGTCGGTCACCTTTTTCAGGAGGATTTCATGAAGCGATTCCTCTCGTTGTTTGCAATTTTAAATGTATTTGTTCTCTTCTCGGGGTGCGCCTACTTCCAGAAGAAGGATGAACCGCCTCCCTTGCCACCCATTGAAGAAGTTAAACCTCCTCTAACCATGAAAAGTGAATATTTTAAAACTTTTCCATGGTCAGAGCTTCAAAGCCCGAAAAAGGACGGCAATGATCAGGACACGACAACCGTCACAGTTAAAGAGGGCGAGACGCTGGACGGGATTGCCGAGAGCATGATGGGTAACACCTCACAGGCCAGTGGACTTGCCACATATAACAAGCTGGTGTCGGCAAACAGTATTAGTCCGGGAGACAAACTGGTAATTCCTTATCCGATTATTGGCGTTAGCAGTCAGATAATGGTCAAGTCAAAGGGCGCCAAGGATTTTTCTGAGCCCGAAAACTTCGGGACCCCCTTTAAAAAGGGTGATCAATATAAATTGAGATTCGAGAGCAATGTTGATGGTTATCTCTACATATACAGAAAAGGCGTTAAAGGCGTCGTAGCGCTGTACCCCGCCCCGCTCAAAAAGAGCAAACGCAACAAGAACCCGGAACCGTTGATGAGAGATTCAGGGAAAGTTACAGCGTACGATCCGGTATTGATCCCGATTGGAAAGACTGGCTTCGCTTACAACCCCAAGAATGCCGGAGACATGATCTATGTGTTCCTTTCACTCCGCAAGATACCTGAGCTTGAAGATCTGAAGACCAAGCCCACCATCAAGGTGGAAGATGTTGAGGATGTCATGCATAGGGTAAAAGAAGGTGAAATTAAGAGTGATCCACCCTTACGCATATTGAGGATAAACGATCCATCAGAGGTGCTTGGCTTCACGGTAAACATAGACGGTTGATAATGTGCTTGACATAGATTTACCTTGTAATTTATAAATACAAGGTTCCTTGGGGCTGTAGCTCAGTTGGGAGAGCGCTTGAATGGCATTCAAGAGGTCGTCGGTTCGATCCCGTCCAGCTCCACCAAACAAATTAAGTAATTTCCAACAATTAACCGCCGGTCGCTCGGCGGTTTTTCTTTTCCAGAAAGACCACTGTGTCACTTTTGTGTCTTTCATCGCTGCATACCCTATTGGAAAATGAGATCAGGTTAGCAATCTCGGCCATCGAATAATGCGTCGTCATGCTGCGCCCCGATTTATGGCCCAGAAGATCCTTGCGGTCCTCTTCACTGACGCCTGCGGCCCTCAGTCGCCGTCCATAAGTATGCTTCAAGTCGTGGACCCTCTCCACAGTCAACCCGGCTTTCTCTCTCGCTTGGCGCCATGCGCGGCCATACATATTGGCAAGTGGCTTCCCGTTATGTGTGAAAACATATTCCAAGTGGACGCCCCGCATTTCTTCCACGACGGCTTTAGCTGTTCTATTCAGGACCACTAGCCGATCTTTCCGGTTTTTAACCATGTGAGCCGGTATAACGAAGACCGAAGTCTTTAAGGCAGGGTAGGGGCGTTCCCATTCCCACCTAAGAGCGCAGACCTCCGCCTTGCGACATCCAGTATTCACAGTGAACAATGCCATCTTCGCCAGGTAGTCCGGCAGCTCCGCAAAGAGTCTGTCCTGTTCAGACCATGACAGCGGATAAGGCTCCCGTTTATCATCCACTGGAATGAACTTGATCTTAGGCGGGGATGCAAGCCACGTCTGGCCATTCTCATCAAACCATTCGCCGGCGGCCAGATTGAGGATGTGCCGAACTATCTGAAGGCCATGATTGACCGTGCGTTTCTTTACGCCCTGGGCCAACCTGTATTCGATGTACGGCGTTAGTGTTTGCATGTTGATCCTGTCCAATGGCATGGAACCAATAAACTGTCTGAGCCGCGCTCCGATTTCATAAGCGTCTTGGTCAAGAGTGGTCTTCGTGGATTCGCTCAAATACCTCGTAGCCGCTTCCGCGAAAGTCCTGACCGGTCTTACGCCATGAACCCGGTTCTGACGCATCCGTTCCGTCAAATCAGCTAAGTATTCTTCCGCTTCCGCGAGGTCGCCTGTTCCAGTGCCTTGTCTAATTCTTGTTCCACAGATGGTTTTTTGGATGTGCCAAACATCCCCTCTCTTGAAAAGTCCCGGTGTTGCTTTGCGTCCCAAAGCTCTCCTCCTTTCAATTGCCTTGCAGGACGCCCGTTGTGGATGAGCATTGTATCAAAAAAGGCGTCAAGTTCATCGCGCGAAAACGCTACCATCTGCGTGCTATATCTGAGTTCAGTGACATAGGGCCTGATGTGTTC
>JARLHM010000182.1 GCA_031292235.1 Syntrophaceae bacterium
ATGTGACTAGCAATTCTCCGACCTCTCCAACTTGAACCGTTTCCAGGGTGTCCGGGTTCACTATTTTGACGCGCCTGGACGGAAGCGGTTTGCCTATGGACATTGGATCGGGTTCGCCATCCTCAAGGCGGCTGTAACAGACATGACCTGCTTCCGTGGACCCATAGACTTGATATATCGGCCAGCCCACCCTCTCCTTCCAGCGATGGAGCACTTCACGAGGGAGCACATCACCACCACAATAACAATAGAGAAGCGAACTCAAGTCATATGTATCCTGACGGTCATTCTCAAGAATCATACGATATAGCGCAGGAACCCCAAGCATCCATCTCACGTGATAGCGCTCAATAGCCGCAAGGATCGCGTCAACCTGCGGGACTGGCATCAACACTGTTGTGGCGCCGCAATTTAGTCCTACGGCCATTAAGAGCCCCAGCGCCATTATGTGAAACAGTGGATTTATAGCTATATAAACGTCGGCCCCGAATTTTATATGTCCGGCGAAAACAACGTCGGTAATATCATTGACATACGAAGTATGCCCCCAGTGATTGCCGGCCACTCCTTTGGGGAAACCGGTTGTTCCACCTGTGTACAATATGTAAGAAAGGTCCTTGATAGGGTCTATTTCCACTTGAGGCGGGTTTGGATCAGCTTTGAGCAAATTCCGGAATGGAATGGTCTCAATCCCACCTTTAACCTTTCCATGCGGGGTTTTGTCAAAAAGCCACGCGATTACTCTTTTCGGGAAAGAAATCAAATCCAGGAGATTGGTGTAAATTATATGTTTGAGTCCGGTGGCGGCTACTGTTTCTGAAACATAGCCGTAATTTGTGTCATGGCATATTACTATCCGGGCCTGAGAGTCCTTGATCATATATTCAAGTTCATGCGATGTGTAAATTGGGGAAACGAGCACAACAACGGCCCCAATTTTCTGTACGGCCAGGTAAGCGATTATCATTTGAATGGAGTTCGAGAGATAAAGCAGGACCCGGTCGCCCTTTTTTACTCCAAGCCCGCTCAAGCCCGTGGCAAAACGGTAAACCTTATCTTTCAAATTACGGTATGTGAATTTATCGCCCAAAAAGATTACGGCGGTATTATCAGGATATTTTTCACACGCCTGTTCGAATCTGGTAAAAGTATATTCTGGTTTCATACAGGGAATTCCTTATCAGTTCCCAAAGTATGCGGACTTAACATCCGGATTATCCAACAGCTCTTGTTTCGACCCTTCGACGACCGCTGCGCCGTTCTCAAGTATGTAACCATGATCTATTATGGGGATAATCGGACGAGCGTATTGTTCAGAGACGATTATGGACATGCCTCGTTGGTCCCGGATTTCTTTAATGGCTTTTGCGAGCAGATACTGTATCGCGGGACTCAATCCTAATAGCGGCTCATCGAGCAGCAAGAGCTTCGGTTGCGCCATCATTGCCCTGCCGATAGCGAGCATCTGCTGTTCCCCACCGCTTAAAAATCCCCCGAGACGCTTTAGAATTCTTTTCAAAGCAGGAAATGTAGTCAGGACATAATCCAGGGTCTCCGCGGCTTGGGCGGTTGTAGCCAGATATGAGCCGATCCTCAAGTTTTCGAGTACTGTGCTTTCAGGGAAAATTCTACGACGTTCCGGACACAGGATTATCCCGTTCCTAGCCCGAAGGGAAGGCTTATCGGACATGATATCTTTGCCTTCGAAAACAATCCGGCCACGGATCGTTATCCTTTCGCCTCCTGCCATCTCCTCTTTCTTACGTATATCCAGGATGATGCCGGACAGAGTGTACATTAATGTCGATTTCCCTGCGCTATTGGCTCCGAAAACCCCTATAATTTTATTTTCACCGCATTGGAGGCTAACGTTGTTCAAGGCCAGCATATTTTCATAGAAAACCATTAGGCCGGCGGCTTCAAACATAGTCATAGACCTCCTCGGAACCGAAATAAGCTTCTTTAACTTCCGGATACTCCATCACTTCTTCCGAAGTGCCCTCCGCAATCTTGCATCCAAAGTTCAGGACAACTACCCTACCAGCCAGTCGGAATAACTCCCGGAGGCGGTGTTCCACCATTATTAGCGTTATCCCTTCCATTTGGAGCTTTTCAATAAGAGGGACCATGCTCGCCATTTCACTCATGCTCAATCCTGAGAACACTTCATCACAGATTATGATCTCCGGTCTCAGAGCAAGACAGCGGGCCAATTCCAGCCGTTTGAGATAGCCTGTGGGTAGGGATGAGGCCATCTTGAATGGGACATAGGAGTCACGTTCAAAACCGATCTCTTCAAGAATATCAACGGCGACGGTGTCTCGACTACCCATTTTCCCACCACCCCGCCAACCGCCGGTCTTCCTGGCGCGAGGGGAAAAAAGTGGGACAATCAAATTTTTATATGCCGGCAAACTGAAATACGGACGCATGACCTGAAATGTTCGAGTGAGGCCTAGCGCCGCAATTTTGTGCGGCTTCCAGTTGGTAATGTCCTTTCCCTTAAAGTGTACTGCCCCGGTATCAGCCTGGATAAATCCTGTAATAGCGTTGACCAGTGTGGTTTTACCTGATCCGTTGGGTCCTATTATCCCTACGATGTCTCCAGTGAAAACATCCAGACTCACTCCTGACAAAGCAAGGACCCCACCGAACTTCTTGCTTACATTCCGGACTGATAATAATGGTTCTGAACCCATAAGCTACTCCACCGTTCAGGCACGGCGCTGTTTGTCATTTCGACATGATGGAGAAATCTATCCCGCCGCCGGGTAAAATTTCTCGTTGTGGGACTCCTGGGAATGGCGCTAGATTTGTATTAGTCCAAACTATATTTCTACCCACCGTTCGAATTGTTCATATTTTCTTGCGGCATAAGTCATTATACCTTCAGATTTGAAAACAATGAATGCGGTAAGGACTATCGAATAGACAGCTATCCTGAGCGAACCAAAGTCCCGCAACAGTTCGGAAACCGGAACAAGAATCATACACCCGAGGACCGGTCCCACCAGCGTTCCTCCACCACCTACTACTGTAGCCGCGATAGGAATTATTGAAAAATCGAGGGCGAACTGTGACAAACCGGCCCACATATACATGTGGGTGAGACAGGCCCCTCCAAGACAACCCAGGGCAGAGGCGATGAACACACCAAGCGCTTTGAATTCGTTGATGTTTATTCCCGAAGCCTTTACAGCCTGATCATTATCCTTAACTCCCCTGAAAACCAGACCGATATCTTCCTCGACGAGTCGTCGGAGCGCAAAGACCATAACAAGGACGCATAGTATAAGAAAGTATTGCTCCAACCAGACGTTTGAGAACCCATCAACCCCAAGAATTCCGTCCGTGCCGCCAAAAATGTCCAGGGCCTCAATAATTCGCGCTGCAAGCAGTGGATACATAAGGCTCACTATTGCAAAATAGACCCCTCTCAGGGGTAAACAGGGGAGAAAAAGGACCGTGCAAATTATTGCTCCCAACAGAGTGGCCATCGGGATTGTAATTATCGGAGGCAACCCGAAATACGTGTTTAATAGGGCTGCAGCATAGGCCCCTACCCCTACATAGAAGCCTCCTCCTAATGATACCAGCCCGACATAATTGGCAAGAAAATCGAACCCTATCGCGAGTAAAGAATATACACAGATAATTGAGACGACGCGTTGCCAGTATGGCGCTGCGCTCAAAAGCAACGGAGCGAGCGCAAGCCCTAGAATTAACACTAGACGAGGAGCGATCAGATAGGTTATCTCCTTCCACGAGGAAATGGCGTATACGCTATCAGATCTGACCTTGATCCCACGATCTATTCGCTCTTTACGACGATCCCCTTTGGAGCCGGACATATCAGACTCGTTCCTCCAACTCTTTTTGCCTTCCAAACAGGCCGCTGGGACGACAAATCAGGGTAATTACAATTGCCAGCAATGCTACCACCGCCTGGAAATGGGCCCCGAAATACACAACCGTTAGTATCTGGGCAAAGCCAATGATGAATGCGGCCAGGACCGCCCCGGTCCAGCTTCCCAGACCACCTACGATGCACACTGCTACAGCCATTATCAGGACATGATACCCGGATTCCACTACGATGCTACCAAGCGGTAGCAGGATTATTGCGGCCGCACCCGCCAACATGGACCCTATTGCAGTAGCCGTTACAGCCATACGGTCCGAATCGATCCCTAGGGTCATTGCTGCCCGCTCGTCCTGAGCCATTCCCTTGAGAGCAAGGCCAAGCCTGGTACTGTTCACAAAGAGCCAAAGAGCGCCCATGATGGCTGCCCCCAAAATGACGACAAATATCCGTTGAAAATCGACCGACACCCCGAATATGTTAACGCTACCCTCGATGAACGGAGGCAACCTGAATGTGCCACCCTTAAGGCCTCCCCAACGTAAACCTTCAAGGATTGCCAGACCGATAGCGTATGAGGCTATGATTTCGGATATCGGCATGCCTCGAACTCGTATAAGAACAAGCTGATACATGGCGGCCCCGATCAATCCTGTTAGGCCAAGGGCAATTATTGCGGAAAAAATGTAGTTCAACCCCATCCTGTTCATCAGTATCCACGTCATGTATCCGGTGAGGACATAGAGCGCTCCGTGAGCAAAATTCGGTAGTCGGCTCACTCCATAGACCAGAGTAAAGCCGACCGCCATAAGGGCCAACGATACACTGTTAATAATCCCGTAGATGATGATGTCCATAAAACGCCTCTATGGGACCCCAATATTAACACGCTGAAAACCGGTAGATTGGTTGAAGTCCCTCATCGCATCAGTCTTACTCTTTTTTCATCCATGGCGGCAGGAGTATCTTGCCTGTCGCGATGCTTTGAGGGAACACAACGATGCGTTTACCGGCCTGCCATTGGAAGATCGTTCCGACAGCCCCCTCTTTAGGATCTAGACTCGGGACAATCTGATTTGTCTTCGGATCAAATTGTATGCGACCGTATACTCCCATCATATCGGTCTTTTTCAGAGCGTCCACGACTTTGTCCGGATCAAGGGACCCGGCCCGTTCGATTGCGTCTTTCAGAGTATAAACCGCCATATAGCTGGAAGATGTCCCGTAGCCTTCCGGTTCAAGTCCATACTTTTTCTTGTAAGCGTCGACGAACTTCATCGTCCAGGGGGTGGCTTCGCTGGGAACATTCCCTGCATTGACCACATTGGCAAGGCAGTACTCGCCCTTTCCTTCGGTAGCCTTCCAGAAACCCGGCTGCTCGGCAGCGGAAATAATAGTGCCGAACGGGAGAGCGGGGACTTTCATGTCATACCATTGCTTCAACAGTATCGCGGACTCCGGCATGTCCATCCAGATTATGATCACCTGGGCGTTTTGCTTTTTCGCGTCCAGCAACCCCATCGAGAAATCGGTCGTTCCAGTCGGATAAACCATCGGCTCGCCAAGGACTTTCCAGCCCTTTTGGCCCATGATTTTGGCCAATATCTGACCGCCGGCTCGAGCGTGGGCCACGTCTTGAACCATTATCATAAGCCTGTCCAGGCCAAACGTCTTTCCTATGTATTCCAGACACGGAACTATCTCGCCCGTTACCATCCATTTCGCTTCTCCGGAAATCCTGAAACAGTATTTGTACTTGTCCGGTTGTTGACCTACTGTTTCATTATATTTCGGGGTGAGCGACCCTGTTGTCAGAATGGAAATCTTTTTGTTCTTCGCCAGGAGAGGCATCGCAGCCAAAGCGGCTTCAGATCTCACAGGTCCCCCAATCAGGAAATCCGCCTTTTTTTCAAGTATCAGTTTTTCAACTGCGAGTAAGGCCTCGCTTACCGGAACACCCGGTTCAAGATCACGTGTATCGATTACATCGACTTTGAATGGACGTTTCTCATCGCCCACTTTTACACCGCCCGCGGCGTTGATTTCATCAACAGCGAGCTTGATACCCCGTTCAGCGGCCCACCCATAAAGGAAGGCAGTGGAAAGAGGCGCCCCAATAATTATAGGTTTCTGGGCAAAAGCCGTCGAAACCATAAAAAGAAAAGCCAACAGGACAGCCGACACAATTTTACACTTCTTCTTGCCAGTCATTTCCTAACTCCTTTGCGGACTTGTTTGACTCGGACCGAGGATAGCGCATGTGGAAAACTTAGAAGGGTAGACTCCTAAAATGAGGCTCTATCGCAGTATTTGTTTCACAATATTTATGTTTTGCTGTCTTTGGACCACTACTTATGGGAATTTTAAGATTACACCGCCACAAAGGCGCCTGTCAAATCAATTTTCCCTACTTATTTGCTTGGGGTTCGAATATTGAGTATTATGTCAAAATCAGATCTCGTGGTGACATGAAGCGCACTCGCTTCAGCCAAAAGGCATTATGATCAACGCATCCACGGAGTAATCAATTATGGCAGCCGACCTCGTGGTTTCCATTAGCGCCACCAGACAGAACCAGACGCGTTTGATTGCGATCCTGATGGGCATTGGGCTGTTTACAGTCATCTATTGCTCCCCGCCGTGGCCAGACGCGATGGATCACATGGGGAAAACGGTTTCTCTGTCCTGGCAAGGAAAAGGGGCGATAGGTATTTTCCTTTTTGCCTGTGTCTGGTGGATATTCGAGGCGGTTCCAATCGGCATCACTGGACTAGCGATTGGCATAGCCCAGGCGCTGTTCATGATTCGGCCCGCTAAAGAGGCTTTCAATGACTTCATGGACCCGGCTGTTGTTTTTGTATTCGGATGCATGGTCGTCGGTTCGGTCTTGACCAAAACAGGAGTCGCAAAACGTTTCATATACAAAATGATGAGGATGGCCGGTCAGGAAACCACGACTATATATCTCGGCATATTTGCTCTTATCGCCATTTTGACTCATTTCATGTCGTACACGGTTGTCGCGGCGACAATGTACCCTATACTCGTGGTGATATACAATCTATATGGGGACCGTAACCAGACTTCAAAATTCGGCATGGGCTTATTCATGGGAATGGCCTACGCATGTGGAATTGGCGGTGTAATAACACTCCTGGGATCAGCTCACATAATTGTTGGTGTACGTTTCCTGAAAGAAATAACGGGGATTGACACGCCTTTTTCCCTTTATACCTATTACATGGCCCCTGTAGCATGGCTAATGATTTTCTCGCTGTGGCTCCTTTTCGTTATTTTTCTCGAACCGGAAAAATTCGACATTCCGGGATTAAGTAATCAAGTGAACGCTTGGAACCGGGACCTCGGGCCAATAACAAGGAGAGAAGTCGTCAGTCTACTAATAATACTTTTCACAATAGCTTTAATGGGACTTCAGGGTATTGTTCCATATTTGCCCTTGATTGATAAGTCAGCCATAATTCTCGTGGCGACCGTAATGTTTTTTGTCTTCAACGTGTTGAATATCTCAGACCTTGAACTGATTCCCTGGAACACGATCCTCTCATTGTCCGGATCAATGAGCATGGGCTACTGTTTGTGGAAAACCGGAGCTTCTGCCTGGATTGCGGCAAATACGGCGCCCCTGTTTCAGGGTGAACATTGGTTGGTCTTTGTGTTAGGCGTTGGATTGTTCGTAATGCTGGCTATAAATTTTCTCATGAACGTGGCAGTCATCGCCTGCTTCCTTCCTGTGGCCCTGTTGATGTCCAAGCAACTCGGGATAACTCCGGATGTAGTGATGTACGCCACATTAGTCGCCGGGTCCATGCCGTTTCTGCTCGTAAACTCAGCGGCATCCAATTCCATAGCTTATGATTCAAAGCAATTCACTTCAAGACAGTTCTTCAAATTTGGTTGCGTGGCGGGCTTTGTATTGATGCTGGTATTGGCCATCGCCTGTTTGGTGATATGGCCCTCGATGGGTATGGCCACTATCACTTAGAAGGTAATCTTACGGCAATCTTGGAGCGCAAATGAAACCTGGTTTCCTTCATGTTTTTTTGTTTTTAGTTTTAAGTTCAGTTTTATCCTGCTGTGATACAACCCTTGCGATAACGACTGTTCAAGGACACAATGTGCTCGTAATCCAGGGCAAAGCGCTGGATTCAACTGGAAATCCTCTGAGCGCAGCAAATGTCACACCCTTTCTCAACGGTAAACCGTTGTTACCCGTCGCTGAAGGGAACGCGCCTGAAAAATCCTATGAAACTGGACTCAACGGCCTGTTCAGGGTCGAGATCCCCACAACTCTTGAGAGTCTCAAATCGGGCAAATGGGGGTTGAAAGTCACTCGTCCAAATTTCAAACCTTCTCAACTTGTCCCTCTGAAAGTGTTGGACGATGGGACATCGGAAGAAGGCGCGCACCGGTGGATCTCCAGTGCGTCGGTTCAACTCGAAAGGATCCGGAGCAGAGCGTTCTGGATCGCTTTGGTGGTGTTTATAGGAATTTATGTCTTAATCGCCTTCGAGATCATGCACAGGACACTCGCCGCGTTTCTGGGCGCAGCGGTTCTATTGATGGTGACTTATACGTTCGGACACTTTGATGACGCATACAAGATCCTCACTTACGAACAGGCTTTACACTGTGTGGACTGGAATGTGATCTTTCTCTTGATGGGTATGATGATAATTGTCGGCGTGCTAAAAGTATCCGGAGTTTTTCAATGGTTGGCTTACAAGTCATTTCAAGTCGCTCGTGGCGACATATACGTTTTGGCGTCGGCCCTTTGCGTAGTCACGGCCTTCATCAGCGCCTTTCTCGACAACGTTACGACAATGCTTCTGCTGACCCCGGTAACATTGGAAATCGCTTTGGTGTTGAAGGTGTCGCCATTCGTTTTTCTCGTTCCGGAAATACTTGCCTCAAATTTCGGCGGGACTGCTACCCTGATTGGTGATCCACCCAATATAATGATAGGGTCTTACGCTGGTCTCACTTTTAACGACTTTGTAATTAATCTGACTCCTGTAGTTATGGCTGTTTTGGTCGCTCAAATCATTTACAACAAGTTTGTGTATGGATCTGATTACCACCGGGCTAAAGTTGAAGACACACCAAAGATGGTCTCATTCCTCAAAGAAAAATACAGGATTACTGACAGTAAGTTGTTGTACATTGGTGGGTCCGTGCTGCTCGGGGTCATCGCTCTTTTCGTCCTGCACGGCTTCCTCCGCATGGAAGTTAGCGTCGCCGCCCTTTTCGGGGCTGCCTTAACAGTTCTACTGTGTAGAATGGACATAGTAGAGCTGCTGGAGAAAGAGATCGAATGGTCGTCCTTGATATTTTTCATTATGCTGTTCATAGTAGTGGGAGCAGCGGAACAAACGGGGATTCTTCAGGTTATAGCCGACTGGATAAAAGATGTTTGTCAGGGAAGACTATGGTTGGCCGTGATTGTAGTCCTGTGGGTATCGGGGTTCGCTTCCGCAATCATAGATAATATTCCTTACACGGCCACTATGCTCCCAATAATCGCTTTCCTTAACAAGGCGATCCCAGGGGCGGAATCCGGGGTCCTTTGGTGGGCGCTTGCTCTTGGCGCATGTTTCGGAGGTAACGGCACAATAATCGGCGCCTCAGCCAATGTGGTCACAACGGGAATAGCTGAAAAAGCCGGTTACAAAATAACTTTTCTGGAATTTATGAAACAAGCTGCTCCGATCACTATAATTAGTCTTATAATCTCTACGCTGTTCCTGCTGGTGAGATATTGATGGAAAGACGTCAAAATAAACCCCTGCGAAGCTCTAAGGGACCCCACATGGTCCGCCGTTCGGAGCCCATCAGGAGAAGATGATATGGCAATTACGGTATTGTTGATTGATGACGAGTCACCGTTCGTAGAAGCTTTAGCAAAACGGCTTCTAAAGAGGGGCTTTGTGGTAGTCACATCAACCAGTGGCCCTGAAGCTCTGACCAAGCTTCAGGAAAATCCTTCAATCGACGTAGTAATCTGTGACGTCAAGATGCCCGGGATGGATGGCATCGAAACTTTAAGACTGATAAAATCGGAACGCCCAATTGTTGAGGTGATACTGCTTACAGGGCACGCCACTGTTCAATCAGCTATCCAAGGCATGAGGCTTGGGGCCCTTGATTATCTGATGAAGCCGTGCGACATGGATTTGCTCATAACCAAGATTCATGAAGCGAAAGGCAAAAAGAGCGCCCATGAAAATAAAATAGCGCAAGCGCTTATAGAACTGGAGGGTCTCCCAAAGTAAGTAAGAAAGATCATGTGAACAACGACCGGCAAAATCCCCCAGAGTTCAGGACTGGAAACATTCGCTGTTAAATTGTTCATTACGATTGCTCAGCGCAGCGCTCAGAACGCTCGAACCCGATAATCCCAAGATCTTCATCAGAGGTATGATATGCCACACTCCGTCCTGGTCTCCCAACTTATGATAAAACCTAACGAATGGCCCTTGCTGCCTGCCGACATGGATGTTGAAACGGCTTTAAAGATACTCAGAATAGTCACTGAGGACAAAAAACTTCTCCACGGTCATTCAACGCCTTTTGTAATGAACGCTCAATATAAACTTGTCGGTTTTGTTCACTTGATTGATTTGCTTACCCAAATCAGACCCCTGTGTAGCGGTAACAATTGCGCCGACAAGGTCCCAAGGCCGACCACGCTGGTCAGCGAAATCACGATACCTTTCGCAGGTACAGTTCGACCTGCCGACTCAATTTTAAAAGCGCTTGACATAATGATAGAGCACAGAGTGTCCTTGGCCCCTGTAATCGAGGAAGACAGGTTGGAAGGCATAATAAAACTGTCCGATATATTCAATACCGTCGCTTCGATTCTCTTTGACGCCGAAATAATCGACCAGAAGGAAATACTCATGAGAAGATTCAGCCTATAGGACCTTTTTTTCGCTCAACGGTACCCCCAATGTCTCCTATTAACAAAAATCATGATTCATACTACAGGTCTTTAACTCGAAACATCGTCCTGATAGTAGTCAGCGTCTCAGTAATTCCTTTGATTTTGATTACTTTAACTATAAGGCATTTCTCTCAAACATCTTTTAAGGATAATATATTAAAATATCTTAAGGTTCTTAACAAAGAACAGAACCAGAATATCAACGGGTTTCTTTACCAAAGATTAGCCGACATATCTTTGTTAATGGATTCTTACACTTTCGATCAATTGGCGAACCATACATTCCTTGAAGAAAGGCTCAAATCCCTACAAAAGATTTCCAATTACACTTTTGTAGATCTCGGAGTCGTGGATTCTAGTGGTGTCCAGCTTTCTTATGCAGGGCCATTTGGACTTAAGAGCGCGGACTATGGGGACGCTCCATGGTTCAAGGACGCAATTCGGAGCGACACTTATATAAGTGATGTCTTTCTAGGGCTCAGAGACATTCCTCATTTCATAGTAGCGATTAAAGGTGATCACAATGGTTCAAAATGGCTCTTGAGAGGAACAGTTGATTTTGAAAAATTCAATTCGGTTGTTCAAAACATCAGGATTGGCGAAACAGGCGTCGCATTCATTTTCAACAAAAAGGGCGAAATTCAAACAAACAGTCGATTGGGGATTTTATTGGATGTGGAGCCGTACACGAGCTATCTAGCCTCAACCACCCCAGACGCCGGAAGTGAGACAACCATCAGGACCTTAAAGGATAATGGCGTGAATATAATCCACGTCATGTCCCGACTAAAAAATGGAGACTGGGTCCTTGCCTTCCGCCAGACCGAACAGGACGCCTACAAATCATTGTACGCCGTTCGCTCACTGACTATTCTTATTTTCTCAATAGGGATCGTGGGAATTCTAATGGTTTCAGCAGTTTTGGCCCGAAGAATTGTATCTCGCATAAAACGGGTTGACGAAGAAAAGGAGATTTTGAATGAGAAGATGATCGAGGCCGGGAAACTCGCGTCCATAGGGGAACTCGCCGCAGGAATCGCCCATGAAATAAATAATCCTGTCGCTGTCATGGTAGAAGAAGCCGGATGGATGCAGGACCTCATAGCTGACGCCGATCCTGGATCAATTCCCATGGTAGAAGAATTTGAGCGTTCCTTAAACCAGATAAAGGCCCAGGGAGTTCGCTGCAAACAAATCACTCACAAGCTGCTCAGTTTCGCCAGAAAAACCGACCCAGTTCCCAAGAGAGTTAATATTAATGAAGTAACGAGAGAGGCGATCACTTTGTGCAAACAGAGGCTAACATCAGGGAACGTCAAGATACAGGTAGAATTTACTGAAGGTCTGCCTCCTACCCGAATTTCACCTTCAGAAACCCAGCAAATTTTGGTAAATTTAATAAATAATGCAGTGGATGCGCTTGAGCCAAAGGGTGGTATAATTAGAATTTCGACAAAACGCGAGGATGATTACCTAGTGGTCGATGTATCAGACAACGGTCCTGGGATTCCCAAATCCATCGCGCCACGTATTTTTGATCCTTTTTTCACGACAAAGCCCGTCGGCAAGGGTACAGGATTGGGGCTTTCGATCTGTTACGGAATTGTGAAAGAGTTGGGCGGTGAAATAACAGTGGATACCGAAGAAGGAGTTGGGACCTCTTTTCATGTTAAATTTCCAGTTTCAAAAGTGATTGAAAAGGAGGCAAAGTCATGAAGAAAATTCTTGTACTCAGAAGAATCGCGCTGGTTATCGCTTTATTGGCCGCTTCTTGTTCGTTTGCGTTTCCTCAAATTGGTGGGAAAGTCGCGACTAGTCGCTTATTTAAATAAAGGAGTTCGACCGCCGGAAAGCTCGAATAAATAGAACATGGCTCAAAGACATTCTCTGCTCTGGCGTTTCTTTCTGTCACATGTCGCTATGCTGACCTTGGCATTCGTGTTTTTTGGCTATTTCACCCTGATTGAGTTTCGGGAACTCCAGTTCGAGACGGTCTCAGAATCCCTCGAGAGTCAGTCTCGTATGTTAGGAGACATTCTAAAACAGAAACTTTCCGAGTCCGACAAAAGCTTCATATCCGACTGGTGTGAGAAACTGAGTTCCAGTGGGGGGCAGCGGATTACTGTCCTGGCGCCTGACGGAACTGTATTGGGAGATTCGCAGTCATTGCCGGCGAAAATGGCAGACCTCTCCATCAGACCGGAACTACGCGCTGCGATGAAAGGTTCTATTGGAACTGCTGTTCGATACAGTTTTTTTCTCAACCGGGATGTGGTGTATGTCGCTGTGCCTGTAACGGACCACGGACAGATCATAGGCATTGTAAGGACATCCGACACGACGAAACCACTGAGCCACGTCTTTGAGGGAAGCTATCTAAAATTTTCCATCATGGTCCTGCTAATGCTTGGCGCAGCGCTAATAGGGGCAATTCTCCTTGCAAACGGCGTTAGTAGGCCGATTAATGAAATCAAGGACGCTGCCTTACGATTCGCCGAAGGGGACCTTGAATACAAACTCGTTCCTGGCGGGGCCAAAGAAATTGCCGAACTTGCATCAGCGCTCAATCATATGATCGAAGACCTGAGAGAGCGTCTCGACATCATGACAAGGGAGCGAAACGAACTCGAATCATTGCTTGGAGAAATGGTAGAGGCGGTAATCGTTGTAGACAAGAAAAAGAGAATTGTCCGAATGAACCAGACGGCGGAAAAAATTTTCCAGGCAAATTTTCTTCAATCTTCTGGTAAGGACATCCTTGAGGCCATTAGAAATAGAAGTCTCAATCAGTTCGTAACAAATGCTCTGGCAAGTTCATCGCCTATTGAAGAAGAATTGACCGTTATCGGAAATCCGGACAAGGTCCTCCAGGCCCATGGCACTCAAATATCCGACCCCCAAGGGAAGCCGGCCGGAGCGCTTATTGTGCTGAACGACATTTCTCGACTCAAGAATATCGACCAGATTCGCAAAGATTTTGTCGCAAACGTGTCACATGAGTTAAAAACTCCCGTGACCTCCATCAAAGGTTTTCTGGAAACCTTAAAAGATGGGGCGATTAACGATCCAAACGCTGCTGAACGATTCCTAGACATAGCTATAAAACACACTGACCGTCTAACTACAATAATAGAAGATCTGTTGAAATTGTCACGTGTTGAACAGGACGCCGATCGCGGGGCGATGAAACTCGAAAAAGCGTCTATTTGTGAAGCAATTCAGTCTGTTACGAGATTTCTAGAGGCCGTGGCTCAGGAAAGAGGGATCAAAATCGTAGTAGAATGTGAAGCTTCACTTCAAATCAACATGAATCGGCCTCTGTTTGAACAGGCGTTGTCAAACCTCGTAGACAACGCGATTAAATACAGTGGACCCGACTCCGATGTTTCGATTTTAGCGAAGCGGATTGATCAGGAAGTGATAATTGAAGTGAGAGACAAGGGATGTGGGATCCCCAGCGATCAGCTTCAGCGGATTTTTGAGAGGTTTTTCCGCGTTGATCGGGCCCGGACTCGAGCCAAGGGCGGCGCGGGATTGGGACTATCAATAGCTCGGCACATAATTAATCTGCATGCTGGCACAATAGAAGCTTCCAGCGGAATTGGTCAGGGGAGCGTCTTTACGATCCACATTCCTGCATGAGTCCCAATAGGGGTCGGAACAATATACCATCCTCGTTACTGTGGTAATTGCCAGAGCAGTAATACCCACCTTCATAGCTCAGTGCTTTTGGGGGTTGAGCCAGGCCGAGGCAATTGGTTCCTGGAGAAAGTAAATCAGCTTGCTAAATCGGAGAACTACCATGAAATACAAGGCCATTATTTCTTCAGATTGGAATGAGTGCCTTGCGCCCACTGGACCTTTTGACCCGATAGCCTTTGCATACCCAGAGCTAAAACCGGGCTTGAGCGCAATCTTTACAAAATATACGAGCAACGAGATACCACTTTCACAGGCCGTGGCAAACGTACTGGAACTGTTGCCGGGATCTTTCACTATAGAACAAATGGATAATTATCTGGACAAGTCTTTTTCCATCTACGTAGGAGTGTATGAGTTCATCGAATGGGCTAAAAGTAAGGACATACTTTTTATGATCAATACTACCGGCATGCAAGGGTTCTTTCAACGCGCGATAGCCAAGAAACTCATACCTGATGTCCCCCTTGTAGCGGCCAATGCGCTGGTCAACTACACGGACCACTCGAATAAGGATTGTTACAGGTTCACGGTAACAGAGATTCAGGATAAACCGAAAAATACAGCGGCTGCTGTAAGTTCATTTGGTATTCCCTTTAACAGGATTGTTGTAATTGGGGACAGTGGAGGAGATGGACCACACTTTGAGTGGGGAGCTTCTGTGGGCGCATTGCTCATAGGTTCTATGACAAAGTATTCCTTGAGCAAATACTGTAAAGACATGAATATTGTAATAAATCAACGTTTCGGCGTTAGTTATTCTCAAGGACAA
>JARLHM010000183.1 GCA_031292235.1 Syntrophaceae bacterium
CCCGCTGATAGTATGAAACGGTCCCTGTCTGGCCAGTTCGGATTTTGTGGATTGAATTTCAAGAAACGGGTCCAAAGCACATACGCCATTGACGCCGCCCCTAAAGGCAATCCGGGATGACCTGAATTGGCCTGCTGTACCATGTCTACCGACAAGGTCCTTATTGTGTTAATACAGAGCTGGTCTATAGAATCCCCTGACGCGTTCATAGTAGTATTCCTTATGAATCAATGTAAATCCATTGAATCATAACCGATGATAAATGGTTTTCACAATTAATTTGTTCTTAACATTGACAACATCTTTTCCGGATCATTAGTCGGCGACTCACATGTGTAGTTGCCGCAAACATATACTGTCGCTCGTTGGTTGACCATTCCGAAATCTTTAGTATAAGACGCTATCGAAATAATGTCCGAGTCTTCCTCTCCACAAGGCTTAAAAACAACTACTTTGTTTGGGATATATGACGCATTTAGATTACTCAGGATATTTTCAGTTTCAGTTGATCCTTTCGGACCAACAACAACCACCTCAAACGAAGGGCCGAGAAGAAAATCTAGAAAAAGTAAAAACTGTGTGTAGGCTGACGGGAACTGTGTCAAAGGACCGGAAAAAGCCTTTCCAATATCTGAGGCCATGGAATCAAGTTCCGTTGAACCGGTGATTCTGGAAAGTTTAATCAAATTCATTGCAGCGACAGAGTTCCCTGACGGTGTAGCGCCATCGTATATCTCTTTCTGCCGTACCAGAAGTTTTTCACTGTCATTTGCGGTAAAGAAAAATCCACCTTGTTCTTTGTCCCAAAAGCGTTGAACAAAATCCTTGTTAAGATCAACAGCAATCTTTAAATATTGCGGCTCAAAAGTTGTTTCATAGAGTTCAAGCAGCCCCCAGACAAGAAACGAATAATCATCCACGTGAGCTGAAAGGCCAGCTTCTCCGAGACGATACCGGCGTAATAATCGTCCATCGGTGTCACACATGCTGGTAATGATAAAATTGGCCGCTTTTCCCGCCGCGACAGCGTAAGCCTTGTTTCCAAAAACCCTTGAAGCTTTTGATAAAGCCGCTATCATCAATCCATTCCAGTCTGTGAGAATTTTGTCATCTTTGTGAGGATGGACACGTTTCTCTCTGATTTGTAAAAGTCGTTTTCGAGCGCTTTCCCAGATTTCCTGAATCTGATTTTCCGAGAAGCCTAATTGACCATTTAACTGCTCTAAAGGTCTTTTTAAATGGAGGATGTTTCGGCCGGTTAGGGACTGGGTGGTTTCTTCTTTGAAATTGCCCATGCTAAAAACGTTGAAGGCCCGTTCTACAAGATTGGCCTCAGTGTCTGGTAAAGCTTCGCGTATTTCGTCTAGGGTCCAGAGATAAAATTTCCCTTCCTCGCCCTCGCTATCGGCGTCTTCAGCCGAATAAAAGGCGCCTTCTGGAGATGTTAAATCGCGCAAAACATAATCGAATATTTCTTCGGCCGTTTTCTTGTAACTAATTTTCATGGTAGCCTGGTACGCTTCAGTGTAAGCGAGGGCCAGCATGGCCTGATCATAAAGCATTTTTTCAAAATGAGGCGTCAACCACTGGGCATCCGTAGAATACCTGTGAAACCCAAACCCAACGTGATCAAAGATCCCACCCAAACGCATTTGATCCAAAGTTTTTGTGACCATTTGAAGGGACCTTTCATCGCCTGAACGCTTCCAATATCTTAGTAGAAATAAAATATTGTGGGGTGTAGGAAACTTTGGGGCCTCACCAAAACCTCCATACTTTGGATCGAATCTCTGAGAAAGTTGCTGGAACGCAGTCCTAATAAGGTCTAAATCAAGCGCCCCTGATGCGCCACGGGGGGCTTGGACATTCAAGGCGGTTACAATTTTCTCTGTGGGGTCTTCAATTTGGGCCCTGTCATTTGACCAAAGGTGTTCTATTTTTTCGGAAAGCTCAATGAGTCCTATCCTACCGTGTTGGGAGTTTTTCGGAAAATAGGTTCCAGCAAAGAAGGGCTTTCGGTCCCCCGTCATTACTATATTCAACGGCCAACCGCCTCCGCCTGTCATCATTTGGCAAACAGTCATATAAGTGTGATCTATATCCGGTCGCTCTTCTCTATCGACCTTAATTGAAACGAAAACTCTGTTCATGATCTCAGCGACTTCATCATCTTCAAAGGACTCTTTTTCCATTACGTGACACCAGTGGCACGTTGAATAACCTATTGACAGAAAGATGGGTTTGTCCTCCCGTCTGGCTTTTTCGAAGGCGTCATCGTTCCAGGCGTGCCAGTCGACCGGATTGTAAGCGTGTTGCAGGAGATATGGGCTTTTCTCATTAATCAGTCGATTTGGCCGATTCTTTAGGATATGGGCGGTGTTTGAAAGCCGATCGTCATCGGCGTGACCTGGTTGAGCTGACATGGGCTTATCTCCTGTATTGCAATTTCAAGTGTTACGTAAATAATGTTATCAACTATGTAGATTGCAATATGGGCAAAAGGATTCGGAATCAGTCACAAGTCCAGTTGCTACCGAACCGACTCAAATTTTTGGTGGAAGCATACCTATAGACGTTATCAAGGCTTGCTTGTTCTTAAGTAGTGATCTAAACTACTAAAAATAGCTACTTAGTACCCAAAGATTAGATCCCCGCTAAAAATTGGCCTCTTTCGGAGGTGTTTTCTTGCAGGATTACGAAAAAGACAGGGACCAACTCATTGCTGATTTGAACGAGATGAGGTGTCGTGTTTCGGAACTCGAAACAATTTCTTTGTCTGCTCAAGAACTTCAAGAAACCATTAAATCTTCCACCGTTGAAAATCAAAAACTACGATCAATGATCAATGGCATGGAAGAGGGCGTTGTAATGGCTGACGCTGATGGGATCGTTACAGAGGTCAATAGCTGGTTTCTGAAAAAAGCTGATTTGAGTCGTGAAGAACTAATAGGTAAAACTATTTGGGATTTTCACACTAACGCCGAAGTGTCCGACAGGGTCAGAACTCTATTCTCCGATTACGGGACGAAACAAAGAAAAGATCCCCTTAATCTGAATCGCGAAATGTTTGGTTTACATGTATGTCTTCGTGTTCAACCGATGTTTGTGAATGGCGACTTTCAGGGGATTATCCTAAATATTGTCGATATAACGGACCAAGTGATAGCGAGGATTGCCGCCGAATGCGCAAATCAGGCCAAGAGCCAATTCCTGGCGAACATGAGTCACGAGATCCGTACACCTATGAATGGTATCATAGGTATGACAGAGTTAGCCTTAGGTACCGAACTAACCGG
>JARLHM010000025.1 GCA_031292235.1 Syntrophaceae bacterium
GCTAGGGGTTCCTCAGCCGGTATTTCGTTGATCCCGCAGTCTCCCTTGTCTGTACAAAAATACACGACCCGGCTGAAAGTTTCTGCTGGATATCGAGTAATCTCATATTCGAATCTGTCCATCTGTTTTCCTCACAAATTTACTTAATCACATTCGCCGATATTTGGCCTCTTATACAAATATAATGCTCGATTCTGGTTCCGTAAACTTTTAAGACATGGAAGAAAATTGTTCAGACATTTAAAAACTGCTCTTGCGGATCTGAATAAAAGCCATTAAGTGAATAATGACATATCTCAAACAGATTATAATAGTGTATGGAATAAATTCAATTTGATAAAAAACCGTAAGGAGACGAAAAATGGCCATTAGTGTCGCTCGCTCAGGTAATCCAGCCCTGTCAGAGAGCAGGTTCGCCCAATATCGTGGTTTGGGGGTTTCCGGAGATGTGATGACAATGCAAGGGGCGGTCAACAAAACCGGGATCCTGCTCCTAATTACAATGCTTACCGCAGGTTATGTGTGGAAAACATTTTTTTCCGCCCCTGAGCCCAATATCACCAATGTGTCCGGTCTCATGATGGTCGGGGCCATAGGGGGTTTTGTAGTTGCGATGGTGACCGTATTCAAAGATTCCTGGTCCCCTATCACTGCTCCAATTTACGCAGCGCTGGAAGGCCTTTTTTTAGGTGGTATTTCGGCTGTAGCGGAATCCCAGTATCCAGGGATAGGTATTCAATCGGTAGGGCTTACTTTCGCAGTATGTTTGGTCATGCTCGCCGTTTACTCATCGGGTATCATCAAGGTGACCGACAAATTCAGAGTTGGCGTAGTTGCTGCAACCGGTGGCGTAGCAATTTTCTATTTCATCTCAATTATTTTAAGTCTATTTGGGATTCAGGTTCCGTTCATAAATGACAATTCCTGGGTCGGCATCGGTTTCAGTCTTGTTGTAGTGTCTATAGCCGCCCTAAATCTTGTGCTTGATTTCGACGTCATACAACAACTATCTAGAAGTGGAGCGCCACGATACATGGAATGGTACGGGGCTTTCGGACTGATGGTGACGCTGGTATGGCTTTACATAGAAATATTACGTCTTCTAATGAAATTAAGAAGTGAAAGATAGTGACAATTACGCCCGAGGTCTCTATCAGGGCTTTGGGCATGATTTGACATGAACGACGAACTCAGCGCCTTGAGGGCTTTTGCAGATGCTGAGTGATCCTCCCATTGCTCCTGCGAGGGCCAGGGCTCCGGCTAACCCGAGCCCATGTCCCCTTACCGGGAAGTCTTCCATCTTTTGGCACTGGAAATAACTATCGAAAATCTGTTGATGATAGCTTTCCGGGATGCCCGGGCCGTCATCTTTGACGGCCAGTTCAATAGTGTCATCATCCATCGAAACTCTAACACGAATCGATTTGTTCTTATATTTGAAAGCGTTGGAAAGCAGATTTGTTGCGATGAGGCTCATCTTTGTCTCATCAATAAAGATCTGCTTTTGAAGATGGCGCGGGTCGGCCTCTAATAAAACATTGTTTGCTTTTAGAATGCTGACAAATTTGTCAAACGCGGTGGCCTGTTCAAGAGCATCAGAAACAACGGGGTCAATAAGGTCGAAGACCTCTACGAGCGCGATCCGCAATATTCGCGCCAGGTTACAGTCTTCAATATGGAGCACTCCGAGGGAGGCCATGTCGACTTCCAGCATATTATTCGCCAGGTTCCGCAGCTTCATAGCGTTCCGCAGCATACGTCTAACAACCTTTTCCTGTTTAGGGTTAAGGTTTCCGTAGCGATCCTGTTTGTCGAGCAATGATTGAGCTCCGGATTCAATGATGTTTATTGGATTCTTAAGATCATGAACTAAGTGAGCTGTCTTGATGTTTTGGATACTCACGCAATAACCCCCTCGCGTTATTGGCGATAAAGCTTCAATAATCATGTCTCGATGATCGTTGACTCTTTGATTTCAAGGTCTTTTTCGAACTTTTCCCAAAATTCTTTTTCTGTTTTGCGCCATTCCTGCCCGAACTGGGAACCAAAAACGCCGCCCAATCTCGACAGAGCGGATTTCCAGGTGGACTGGTAACTTAGCATCAGCAGATCTTCAAGGAAAGGAACCATTTTCACTATTTGGTCTTTTGGAAGATAAGCCCTGGCTCCAAGCTCAATAGATTTTTTTAGCGCTTCCGGGCTCAAAGCGTGCGCTGTAAGCATTACCACAGGCATTTTCCTCGAAACAGCGGTCTGCAGGAGGTCAAAGCCTCTGACACCCATGATATCTAGTATCACAAGGTCATATGTGTAGGACGCTAATTTATCTAGCGCTTCTTCGTATGAGGATGCGGTGTCGTAATCTACTTTATAGTCCTCTAATTCTTCCGCCAGAATCTCAAGAATGTCTTCCTCGTCATCCACGGCCAGTATGCTCTTGCCTTTTAAAATACTTGCAGGCATGGGCGGGCGTCCTCTGTTAAAGGTATATTCCAGATTTGGCCGATGTGTCAAGTTATCTAGTGGCAGAGGATTATCCTTAGGCCATTAGAAAGTCTTTGATATCTTTTTTCGGAACTCTGTTTGACTGTACACTTAAACTTGTGCTAGGCTATTAAGATATGGGCGGGTAGCTCAGTGGGAGAGCACTGCCTTCACACGGCAGGGGTCGGAGGTTCAAAACCTCTCCCGCCTACCA
>JARLHM010000184.1 GCA_031292235.1 Syntrophaceae bacterium
AGAAGTCAATTGAAGCGACGATCATCGCCGCCATACGATTAATGAATACGTTATCACCCTTTGGCGACGACTATAGCGCCATCTCTTAGGAGGAAATCTAGTATGATTGATTCAATTTTTATCTTGAGTTTCGTAGCCTTTTTTGGGCTATGCGCCTTATATTGCGTCGCATGGGAAAGGATTTGAGCCATGTTTAACATTGTTGTGGGTTTCATAGGCGTCACTCTCATTGTTTATCTGTTCATGACGGTTCTAAGGCCTGAAAAGTTCTGACGAGGTAAAAGCATAATGAACTATTTCGAATGGATACAATTGGCGCTGTTTATTGGTCTCCTGCTTGCCCTTACCAAGCCCATGGGCGTTTATCTGACTCGAGTGTTGGATGTTGACGGTAAAACTTTTCTAGACCCGATTATGCGACCAGTTGAGCGGTTATTTTATTTCCTGCTGGGCATTGACCCCAATAACGAGCAGGAATGGAAACAGTATTCGTTTTCCTTGATCGCTTTTAGCCTTGTCGGAGCATTGTTTACCTATGCGATTCTTCGATTACAGCATGTCTTACCATTAAATCCTCAAGGTTTTGGGCCTGTGGGCGACCATCTTTCGTTTAATACCGCCGTGAGTTTTATCACCAACACGAACTGGCAAAGTTACGGTGGCGAATCAACCATGTCATACTTTTCACAAATGGTAGGGTTGGCGCTCCATAATTTCACTTCCGCAGCCTCGGGAATAGCCGTAGCGGCCGCCGTGGTTCGAGGCGTATCAAGAAATTCCTCGAAAACAATTGGCAATTTCTGGACGGATCTGACTCGAATAATTCTCTATGTGCTTTTGCCGATCTGCGTGATTTATTCGATATTCCTGGTATCTCAGGGGATGATCCAAAATTTTAAGCCGTATGAGACAGCTCAAGTGATCAACCCCTATACCGCTCAGGTCATTAAGAAAGATGTCAACGGCCAGGACATCAAGGATGAGCTGGGCAAGCCGGTGACAGAGGAAAGCAAAGTCGAAACTCAGACTATCGTACAAGGCCCGATGGCTTCTCAAGTGGCCATAAAGATGTTGGGAACCAATGGTGGCGGATATACCAACGCTAACGCTGCACACCCCTATGAGAACCCGACACCTCTCTCCAATTTCCTGCAAATGTTGTCGATTCTGTTGATACCGAGTGGATTGACATACTATCTCGGACGGACGGTAAAGAACCAACGCCACGGATGGGCGGTGTGGAGCGCAATGGCCACAATTCTTCTTGTTGGATTCCTTGTCTGTTGGTGGGCGGAGTCTAATGGAAATCCTCACTTCCAGGCATTGGGAGTAGATGCTTCAGCAGGTAACTTGGAGGGCAAAGAAGCCCGTTTTGGTATTTTCAACTCGGCCCTCTTTGCAACCGTAACCACCGGCACATCCTGTGGCGCAGTAAATTCCATGCACGATTCCTTTACACCGTTAGGCGGGTTGATTCCGATGCTTAACATACAGTTGGGAGAAGTAATCTTTGGCGGTGTTGGGGCTGGTTTATACGGAATGATCGTTTTCGTTGTGCTTGCGGTGTTTCTAGCCGGTCTGATGATCGGGAAAACCCCGGAATACATCGGCAAAAAGATAGAAGCCTACGATGTAAAAGCAAGCGTAATGTTCATCATGGTCCCTGTCCTGAGCATTCTCGGCTTCACAGCCTGGGCCGCTACAAGTTCGTGGGGTCTGGCTGGTTTGAATAATGCAGGACCTCACGGCTTCAGCGAGATTCTGTATGCGTTCTCATCGGCTGCGGGTAACAATGGCAGCGCTTTTGCTGGACTCAACAGCAATTCCTACTGGTACGATATCACTTTGGGAATAGTTATGCTCCTGGGTAGATTTTTCATGATCGTCCCGGTCCTTGCTCTAGCTGGAAACTTGGCAAAAAAGAAACTGATCCCCCCTAGTGAAGGCAGCTTTCCTGTAACTGGACCAATTTTTACAATAATTTTGATAGGCACGGTCTTGATAGTCGGCGCATTGACCTTTTTCCCCGCCCTGTCACTTGGACCAATTGTTGAACATTACATCATGACTCACTCAAGTACTTTATTTTAAGAGGATAAACCGAGATGCCTGCGAAAGCGCTTTCAATCTTTGATCGTGAGATACTGAGTCAAGCTGTTGTAGAATCTTTCAAGAAACTCAACCCATTAAAGATGTTAAAAAACCCGGTAATGTTTGTCACCGAAGTTGGCGCGGCCATGACTACGGCGAGCATAATTTTCGGACCTGATAGTGAGTCTCTCGGTTTTGGTTTTCAGATCGCTGTCTGGCTCTGGTTCACCGTGTTATTCGCCAATTTTGCCGAGGCGGTAGCTGAGGGACGGGGAAAAGCTCAGGCTAACGCCTTGCGAAAGACCCGTACACAGACTATCGCCCATCGTCTGCTCCAGGACGGCCTGGTACAGCAGGATATCCCGGCGGATAAGCTTAGGAAAGGGGATGAGGTGGTCGTTTCCGCGGGAGAGACCATCCCGGCTGACGGTGAAGTAATTCAGGGGGTCGCGTCTGTTGATGAATCCGCGATCACAGGAGAATCCGCCCCGGTGATCAGAGAATCCGGCGGAGACAGGAATTCGGTGACAGGGGGCACAAGAGTCCTGTCAGATTTCCTCATAATCAGGGTAACAGCCAACCCGGGTGAAAGTTTCCTCGACCACATGATCAGATTGGTCGAAGGAGCCCTGCGTCAAAAAACTCCTAACGAGATAGCGCTGACGATTCTGCTGGCGGCGCTCACAATTATCTTTCTCGTGGTAATACTTAGCCTGAAGTTTTTCGGGATGTATTCCGGGGTCTTTTTCTCGATCACCGTATTGACGGCCCTACTTGTCTGTCTGATACCAACTACGATTGGTGGCCTCTTGAGCGCCATCGGAATAGCGGGGATTGATCGCCTCGTACAAAAGAATGTGCTCGCCATGAGTGGTCGGGCAGCCGAAGCCGCTGGTGACGTCGATGTCCTGCTATTGGACAAAACTGGAACTATTACTTTAGGTGATCGCCAGGCGACTGAGTTCATACCCGCTCACGGAGTTCGTGCCGAAGAATTGGCCGATGCGGCGCAACTGGCGTCTTTGGCCGATGAAACCCCTGAAGGTAGGAGCATTGTTGTCCTTGCCAAACAGTATGGACTTAGGGCTCGGACCCTTTCTGAAATGCCTGCCGCTACATTCCTCCCATTCAAGGCGGAAACCCGAATGAGTGGTGTGGACATTGACGGCAGACGAATAAGGAAGGGAGCCCCTGACGCTGTAATTAAATTTGTCGGGGGTCATCTGCCACCGTCAGTCGATGATGCGGTGGCCAGGATTTCCAATTCAGGTGGAACAGCATTGGTAGTAGCTGAGAATGAAAGAGCTATGGGTGTAATTCATCTCAAGGATATAGTGAAAGGTGGTTTGAAAGACAGATTCGAACGTTTTCGTTCTATGGGGATCAAAACCGTTATGATCACGGGTGACAACAGGTTAACGGCGGCAGCTATCGCCAAAGAAGCGGGAGTTGATGATTTCCTTGCTGAGGCTAGACCCGAGGACAAACTCGCCCTGATTCGAAAGGAACAGGCCGCCGGTCATCTTGTGGCCATGACCGGTGATGGCACCAACGACGCCCCAGCTCTGGCTCAGGCTGACGTTGGAGTCGCCATGAACACCGGCACTCAAGCCGCTAAGGAAGCTGGCAACATGGTGGATTTGGATTCGAATCCCACCAAGCTAATTGAGATAGTGGAAATCGGAAAACAAATGCTCATGACACGAGGTGCCCTTACCACATTCAGCATTGCTAACGACGTGGCTAAATATTTTGCAATTATCCCAGCGATGCTTGTAGCCACATTCCCGGTAATAAGCCCCTTAAACATTATGGGACTTCATTCACCACAAAGCGCCATCTTGAGCGCCGTTATATTCAATGCGCTTATCATCGTAGCGCTAATACCGCTCGCATTACGCGGAGTTCGTTTTCGACCGCTTACAGCCGCTGTGATGCTGCGTCGCAACCTTCTCATTTATGGGCTTGGCGGACTTGTCGCTCCTTTTGTGGGAATTAAACTCATAGATTTATTTGTTTCAGCGCTGCGCCTCGCATAGGGAAGGAGGATTTAAAATGAATAATTTAATTTCTCAGCTTCGAATTTCATTGGTCGCAACCTTCGTTTTGGCTGTTATCTTGTGTGGCGCTTATCCAGCGCTAATATGGGGGATTGCTCAAGCGTTATTTCCAGACAAGGCGAACGGTTCCCTAATTATGTGGAATGGTCAGACAATTGGCTCAAAACTGATCGCTCAGAACTTTACCGACGCCAAATATTTTCATCCGAGGCCCTCATCAGCGGGAGACTCTGGATATGACGCCACTAGTTCGGGGGGTAGTAATCTCGGGCCGACATCAAAGAAGTTGATGGATTTGGTCAAAGAACGTGTAGACAAATATCGCTCTGAAAACAATTTGTCTCCGAAGGCTTTAGTGCCGGCAGACGCTGTAACGTCTTCAGCTAGCGGCTTGGATCCCCACATAAGTTTGATAAATGCGCTTCTCCAGGCGCCTCGTGTCGCAAAGACGCGGGGTATCGATGAAAAGGTTTTGGTCGAGAAGATTCAAGCCAACACTGAAGGTAGAGATTGTGGGATCTTTGGAGATCCAAGGATAAACGTGTTGACACTTAATCTCTCATTAGACGCGAGTTAAACTTGACTTCTTTGTTAGGAGATAAACCTGGTAGCTTCTTACGAATGATCCGTCGCGCACGGCGGGGAAGGTTCAAGATTTATCTTGGATATGGCGCCGGGGTAGGCAAAACCTATCAAATGCTTGTTGAAGGCCATAGGCTGAAGGCGGAGGGTATCGATGTGGTCATCGGGCTTGTTGAGACCCATGGCCGTCCCGATACTGCAAAACTAATTGAAGGACTGGAGGTTGTTTCAAAACGTAAAGAAGAATATCGCGGTATCTCGCTTGAGGAGATGGACGTTGACGCAATAATAGCAAGAAGACCTCAAGTCGCCTTAATCGATGAACTGGCGCACACCAATGCGCCCGGCAGTAAAAACCCAAAAAGATATCAGGATGTTCAGGAAATCCTGGTGGCAGGCGTGCATGTAATAACAACTCTAAACGTTCAGCATCTTGAAAGCCTTTACGATACGGTTGAAAAGAATGTTCATGTAAAGGTCAGAGAACGTATACCCGATTGGATCATCGGTGAAGCCGATGAAATTGTTAATGTGGACCTGTCTCCTGAAGACCTGCAAAAACGTCTTCAGGATGGAAAAATTTATCCTGTTGAACGTATTCAGACCGCCCTTTCAAATTTCTTCACTACTGACAACCTTGAAACACTTAGAGAACTTACACTTAGAGAACTTGTTTCCCAGATCGACTCGAAAAGACGAGAACATGTAGAGGATCAGAATCCAATAGCGCCTGATCAAGTGATGGTATGCTTAAGCTCGGGGGGGCCTAACAGCGCGAGACTGCTACGTTACGCATCTCGTCTGGCCGGTCGGTTGAACAGGAACTGGTACGCCCTGTATGTTCAAACTCCTTCCGAAGCGCCAACTGTTATCGATCCTCGCACTCAAACCATTCTCTCCGAGACGCTCACCCTGGCGAAACAATTGGGAGCTATTGTGTTCACGTACAAAGGCGCTGACGTTACGGAGACTATATTACGCTTCGCAAAAGAGTACAGGGTCGGACATATTGTTATTGGAACTCCGGGGCCAGTCCCATGGTGGAAAAGGACCTTGGGCAAACGTAGCCTTGTTGAACGACTAATCGAAGACGCAAGAGGGGTCACGGTTGTTGTGCTTGATACTCATGAACCTCATGTCAGTGAAAAGGAAAAACCGGTGGCTGAACCAGTCGAGAACCATCTAGCCGCGCCTATCCAAAGCCAGGCAATTTTGCGGCTGACTTCTTTGCTTTCGCCGAACCAAATAGTCTTTTGGAACGAACCAATTACCAAGGACGTCTTGTTAAAACGCCTTGTAGAAACGGTTGCCTCAGCCGTAACCACACCTCCAAAAGACATTCTAAACGAATTACTCAAGCGAGAGAATGAATCTTCGACCTTTTTTAACGAGGGAGTGGCATTCCCCCATGTTCGCGTTGATGGAATTAAGAATCCGCTACTCGCCCTCGGTGTAGCTTCTCAAGGCATATCTGATGTTCAAACTGAGATTCCGGTTAAGTTGATTTTTCTCATAATTGCTCCTAAAGAGGACCCCAACGTCCAGATTAGGATCCTGGGGATGGTTAGCCGGCTGGCAAGAAATGAAAATTTTGTCGAGCAGATGCTCAAGAGTGATAGCAGCGAGAAGGCATGGATTAGCCTATTGGCCTTCGAAAAAGATGTTTCTCAGAAATGAACTTCCGTCCATCCTAATGTTCGATTAATTCCCTCACAAATATTTTATCAAATTCAAGGTGAACCCATCCGTGGGTGTTTGCCATTTCTGAAGAGTTAGCCGTCGAGTTTACTTCCCTGTCATTTAATTTAGAGGCGCTGTTCCTAAGGAATTTCCGATGGGATCCAGACAGGGCTGTTTCTTTTGGCTAATGGTCTTATCCTCACTATTGCCCGGAGGTTCTGTTTCCCAAGTTTTAGGATTGCGACACTCAGGTCTCCTGAAAAATCCCATGGTTGTGATCTGCTGTGGATGATGACATCCATTTTCTTTTGAAAACCACATAGGTTCAACCATGATTTAATACTGTAATCACTCAGATATGTTACATCCTTGGCTTTTGGCTCCCTTTTTTCATACGACCTGAGACAATTCGGCAAATTGTACAAGTCAACTCGACAGTCCTGATTCATCTGTCGCGTACCTGACGCTAACTTTGTAAGTATCATGCGCCCCATACGACCACTGGCTTCCCACTGGTCGTATGGTCTAATTATTGGAGAATAGGCCAACAGGAGACTAAGCATGGAAAGCCCCAAGACTAGAACCAATTCTTCTGATTTGTAGCAGAAACAGGTTTTTACTCGCACACCTGGTTTGATCCGGAATTTTGCAAGAACAGTCCGTAAGTGTTTTATGCATTCCGCCAAAGGGTACGCCAAAAGAGCGCTAAACGGAATCGCCGGAATATACATGCTGCGATGGGCAAATGTAAGGGTTACTATAAACAGAATCAGCGGCATCAAAAGCCACAAAACCAGAAAAGACAGCAGCTTGATAGATTTTCGTGTATACGAAGGACCCTTTCTCGAGGTCAAACCCCGCAAAAACAAGACCAAATAGAGACTAAAAACAGAAAGCATTAAGAAAGTCCACAAATTTGCTAGTCTAGTATCAAAAACGCCGAACGGGTCGGCCGGATATATCAAATCCAGAAAATAATTATGAAAGATGTTGGCGCCATACGCTTGGATATCATTCCAGGTTAAGGGAGCGCCTTTAAGATATCCGCCCAGACCTTTTAAAACCGATGTTCGCCAGATCAAATATCCGGCTGTAATTAGAAAATATGGAAATGATTGCTTGAGACTCAAGTAAGAACGTTCAACCCACCTTCCATAGGTCGAAAATATAAATATTTGAGCGAAAATTAGGGCAGGGAATATGATGGCTATTTCCTTGCCTCCCAAGGCCAACACATAAGAGAAAAGCGAACAACAAAGTAACCATTTCTTGTTAGAGCCCGATATCTTGCTTTTTAGAAAAAGGAATAAGGACAAAAGCAAAAACACAGCGGCAATTATATCATGCCTGCGATCAGTAGCTGGGACGCTATCCACAAGGATAGGATGCAGAGCGAAAATCAGCCCGCTTAACCACGCAAACAAAATGTTTCCATTGCACAAGAGGTAAATCACACCCACAACGAGGCAAGCTACGGAAGCATTCAGCAAAAGATTGGTCAGTTGAAATCCAAATGGGTTGAGATTCCAGATAGAATAATCACGGGCGTAAGAAAGTGAGGCTACAGGACGGAAGAATTTGGCTATATCGACAAATTTGGAACCCGCCATCAAGGGCTCTGAAAATATTCTCGTGAAGTCTTTGAACGAATGGATGCGGCTGGTTTCAATCAGCGTTACAGTGTCGGTGCCGGTGAAGAAATAACCCAGGATCGAATGGTATGCGAAAGCTGAAACAAGGCCCACCGAGATGACAGCCCCGATTAACAACACTTTGCTTTTATTAATGTTTAAAAGACGTTCCAGGAGCATAAAGCATTAACCGATGCCGAAAATCAGAGCTTTTCAAATGTTTCCTCGACACTGTCAGCAGCGACGGGAATGCGGTTTTAATAAAACCAAAACACTTCCATATATGAGCCGAAGTTAGCCTAAAACCCCTTTACATAAAAGCATCTTACAGCCATCTGAAGTAATTCGTCCATCAATTAAATATAAATCGATAAATAAATA
>JARLHM010000185.1 GCA_031292235.1 Syntrophaceae bacterium
AGTTACAAGCCTAAATTTGCGAATGGCAAGTTTACTGTTCGCCATTGACTTTTACAGGTTTTGGGATAATTTCAAGACCATGTGGACGACTTTCGGTTTAAGCCACTAAGTGGTATAATTGTGTTAAACCAAGGCAAACATATGGAGTTTAGGAATGCGACGGCACTGCTCGATTAGCTCATTATTCTCATTAATTGGTCTTGTCTTAATAGTTAACGCCTTCCATACGGATTCCTTAGCCAGTATGGGCACTAACGTCACAGATAGGATACTCTCCTTTGGGGCTCCTTGGCAGGTTGATCACCCAGACCTGCTCTTACACCGAAGCGCTCATTATGAATGGGGAGCGCCATCCGGTCTTCCAGGTGATAAGTCTACCGGATCACGCGGCATGGCTGACATTCAAAGGACCATGTATTCTTCGACCACCCGAAGCGGTTTCAAGGAGCCCGAACGGGGTAATCGGCTTTCGCCTGGTTCGATATCTTTAAAACCCATGTGTGAAGATAGGGTTAAGGTGGCTTCTACCGGACCCGGCGCAAATGTCCGGGATGGTTCCAGTATAGTCGATTCTACGGATCGATTGGAGGAAATAGGAAAAAAGGTGGGTGACCCGGTAGATCTGTATTCCGATTTTCAGATAGACGTGGAAAAAGCCAAATATGCCGTCAAGCTTTACGGCATAGGTGATGATGGTCGAAAAACAGTTCTTTTCTCGTGCAAGGCAGGATTGGGTTCTGCTGAATTTCCAACCCCGAAAGGCTCTTTTTACATTACGCGCATCTTCGATGACAAACCCTTATGGATCCCACCACAAGATAGAGATTGGGCATATGGGCAGGCTCCGAGCCATTCTGTTTATGGTGGACGAATGATGCCTTTTTTCAAAAAGCTCCAGGCGGCCCCACCGCCACAAAGCGATGACATAAATTCTGAACTCGATAGGGTCGCCCCATGTATGAAGATGGTCGACACAGGCACTTATCGCATTCATGGGACTGATTCCCCGTGGAGCGTGGGGTCGGCTCAGTCTCACGGTTGCGTGCGCTTGTTAAATTCATCGGTCGCACAACTTGCGGACACTCTGAAGATGTATGTCGGCACTACCACGAGAGGTCAAGCCCCGAACGGTGTATACATTAACCTGGCCAGACCGGTGAAAATAGTACTTCGTTAAAAGAACAGACAGGACGATCATTTTCTGCCCATCCTTCGTCGCAACTCGTCAAATGATATTCTCACGAGGATGGGTCTGCCGTGAGGGCAAACGTCTGTCGGTCCATCGGTAGCATCAAGGCTGGCCAGTAATTCTCTAATTTCCGTTATGGTAACATGGGAGCTTTCCTTTATCGCCGCCTTACAAGCCAGGTTCCTGAACATGTAATTTCTCAAAATTGCCGGATCAGTTTTAAGTCCGGTTTCCAAAGCCGTGTCCACAAAACTCTTAAATAGGTCATCCAGGTCAGCGCCCTCGAGCCATGAAGGGATGGATCGGATTATAAAAGAATTTTGTCCAAACTCTTCAACTACGAACCCAGCCGAGTCTAGAATTTCCAGGTTTTCTTTAAGGGCTTCCGCCTCCAGCGCTGAGAGTTCCACCACTTGGGGCGCCAGCAGGTCCTGCGATTCTCTGAGCTGGTTTTGACCGTCGGGTTTGCACAGGCGGTTGAAAATTAATCTCTCGTGAGCGGCATGATGATCGAGGACCACCATGTCGTCATCATCATAAAGAACAATGAATGAGTTAGGCAGCTTTCCTAGAATACTAAATTCCGAAAACCTCAGGCGATTGAGGCGCGCCCCCGATGCGGATACTGTTTCCTTTTGCGAAAAAAAAGTATCAGGCCCGCGGTTTGTCCTATAAGAATCGATTGATCCTCGGCGCGGCCCGTCTTTGGAAATGTAGCGCGAGACACTCGAAGCGAATGGGGTTGGTTTTGACCAATCACCAAAAGATCTCGAGTCACTTGGAACTTTCCCAATGACAGCCTCAATGACAGCTCTTGTAATAAGACCGGAAATAGCTCCGGGCCTGAGAAACCTGACTTCGGTCTTTTGTGGATGTACGTTGACATCGACTTCTTCGGGATGTGTCTTAATGAAGACTACGGCGAAAGGGTAACGACCGCGCTCAACCAGATTTGAAAAAGCCTTTATGATTGAAGCGTTGACCAACCGGTCTTTTACCGGCCGGGAGTTAACAAAGGTAAAGATACAACGCATGGAAGACCGGGTGAAAGGCGGTCTAGCTATGAAACCTGACAATGACGAGGTATCCAGTCGGCAATCCAATTCCACAAGATTTTCAACCACGTCTTTAGGAAAAATCGAATACACACGTTCCTTGGAAGAACTTGCCGCTGGTGTTCTTACTCTTGTCTTGCCATCATCTGTGGATGTAAAGGCTATCGACGGGTTGGCCAGCGCCATTTTTAAAAACAGGTCATGAATATGACCGGATTCGAATGACGCGCTCTTGAGATATTTTCGGCGCACAGGCGTATTGAAAAATATGTTCCGAACCTCTACCACAGTGCCGTGAGTCATCGCAAAAGGCTCGGAATTAGTTAATGTTCCTCCTTCTGATATGATACTGGTCCCAACTTCATCAAATTCGTCCTTTGTTATCAATCTCATTCTGGAAATAGAAGCGATGCTTGCCAAAGCTTCACCTCGAAATCCCATAGTCGGGATCCCGATCAAATCTTGTTCGGAACGCAATTTGGATGTAGCGTGTCGTTCCAGGGCGAGGAACGCGTCATCGTGTCCCATGCCCACACCGTTGTCTTTAACTCGAATTAACTTGCGGCCACCGTCCTCAATATCCAATTGAATCGAAGTGGCCATCGCGTCGATAGCGTTTTCGATCAGTTCTTTGACAACGGACACGGGGCGCTCTACAACTTCCCCCGCGGCAATCCTGTTTATGACATTTTCGTTTAGAATTTGGATCCTGTTCGACATATATCAACTCAGAGGTTCCGATTTGTTTAGACTAATCCTGTCGGGGCTGTCTTTAATACTGGAGCGTTTTGGGTTAAGATTCTCGGTTCAACTTGAAATGCTCATAAGCCTTTCTGGTAGCCATTCTGCCCCTTAGGGTACGGTCAATGAAACCTTCTTTTACGAGATATGGCTCATATACATCTTCAAGAGTTTCACTCTCTTCACCAATCGCTGCGGCGAGTGTCTCTATGCCGACCGGTCCGCCGTCAAACTTGAATATTATAGTTTCGAGAAGCTTTCTGTCCATGTTGTCAAGACCGAACGTGTCAACCTCCAGCATGTCAAGGGCCTGGCGAGCCGTGTTGAGATCTATGATTCCAGAGCCGCGTACCTGAGCATAGTCCCTGACTCTCTTGGTAAGTCTATTTGCGACTCTTGGCGTGGCCCGAGATCTGGCGGCGATTTCCATGGCCCCGTCCTCAGTAATTTCCGTGGCGAGTATTGCCGATGATCGTTCGACGATTTTCTTGAGTTCCTCTTTTGTGTAAAAATCCAAGTGGAAAACTATCCCAAAGCGGTCTCTCAGAGGGTTTGATAATAACCCAGTCCTGGTAGTAGCTCCAACGAGCGTGAATGGCGAAAGTTCCAGCTTTATCGTCCTGGCGCTTGGACCCTGACCAATTATAATGTCGAGTCTGAAGTCTTCCATAGCGGGATAGAGTATTTCCTCGACGGATGGAGACAGTCTGTGTATCTCATCGATGAACAGGACGTCCCCCTTATCCAAATTAGTAACTATAGCGGCCAGATCTCCAGCTTTTTCAACAATGGGTCCTGAAGTTGTTCGGATTTGGGACCCCATTTCTCTGGCAATAATGTTGGCGAGAGTGGTTTTTCCTAAACCTGGGGGACCGTGAAACAATATATGGTCTAAAGATTCGCCTCTTTTGGACGCGGCCTGTATAAAAATAGAAAGATTTTCCTTGAGTCTCTCTTGACCGATATAGTCCTCAAGACGCTTAGGTCTGAGGTCTGTTTCGACTTCTTCCGTCTCGGAATTACGAAGTCCCGAAATAATTCTGTCTCTGTCCATAAGTGTTTTCCCGAAGCCCCTGTTTCATTGTGGATGACGTAAACGCCAAAGTACGGCTGAATTTCATGGCCAACTACTCGATCAAAATTCAGTGCCGGCATAGCATCCGTGAATGCTTGAAGAATTGTCGCCTTCGTTGAAACTTTGCCGTGTTCGTGATACTCAAGGAATCCAAACAATCGCAAAGGTTTAAAACCTTGCGCGCTTAGAAGGTGAAAATTGTTCGAAATTGGAGGACAATTTCTAATATATTACAATAATGACAAGAATATGTGAATTAAAACCCTGATCGGAGGTTTGGACGGATGTCGGGCCATAATAAATGGAGCACCATTAAGCACAAGAAAGGCGCTGCGGACGCCAAGAGAGGGAAAATCTTCTCGAAAATCATTAAAGAAATTACAATAGCCGCCCGTATGGGCGGTGGGGACGCGGACGGTAATCCGAGGCTGAGAACGGCGTTGAACGCCGCGCGTACGGCGAACATGCCCAAAGACAATATCGAAAAGGCTATCAAGAGAGGGACCGGTGAAATCGAAGGAGTGAATTACGAAGAGATAACGTACGAAGGCTATGGCCCTGGTGGAGTGGCTGTGCTTGTTGAAGCGCTCACTGACAACAAAAACCGGACAGTAGCTGAGATTCGGCATATTTTCGACAAGTATAACGGTAACCTTGGTGAAACGGGCTGTGTGAACTGGATCTTCCAAAAAAAAGGTGTCGTAGAGATACCTACCCAAGGTTTGACTGAAGACGAAGTAATGGAACTTGCTCTGGAAAATGGCGCCCAAGATGTCAAGACGGATGGTGACACTTTTGAGATCATGGCCGATCTCGCGGATTTTGAACCTGTGCGAAAAGCTATAGAAGAAAAAGGTTGGAAGATTGAGTTGGCCGAAATTACCATGATCCCTCAGAACACGATAAAGCTGGACGGTAAAAAGGCCGAACAGATGCTAAAAATGATGGATGCTCTTGATGACCACGAAGACCTTCAGATGGCTTACGCGAATTTCGACATATCAGAGGAAGAAATGATAAAACTTTCCGCCTAGTATTGAGGTTGTAGATCTCAATCGGACAGAAAGTCGTTAGGTAACCCATGGCGAATAACAAGATCTGCTTTTTTGAGGGGATTTTAGTTTGCTAATACTTGGTGTTGACCCTGGAACGATTGCAACAGGTTATGGGATAGTCAGCAAGAATGGCTCGGTCCCTGTTTATGTTGCAGGTGGTGTCATTCGTCCGGGGACAAAAAGTGCGCAGTCCGAGAAATTGCTAACAATTTATACGGCGTTGGACGAGATTGTTAGAGAATTTCACCCTTCTGTCATGGTGGTTGAGTCTCTGTTTCACGCTGTTAACAGTCAGAGTCTCATTAAACTGGGGCAGGTTAGGGGGGTGATTCTACTACTTGGGTCGTTACATGGTATGGAGGTATTTGAATACAGTCCTCGTGAGATCAAACAAGGAATTACGGGATATGGCAATGCGGACAAAAGTCAGGTCATGTTCATGATTCAGAAAATACTACGGATTCCAGATCTTAAATCATCAGATCAAGCCGATGCTATTGCAATGGCTACCTTTCATGCGCACATGTGTTTTCCTGAGAAGGTCGTGAAATGATAGCCTGTTTAAGAGGACCATTAATTTATAGAGGGGTCAATCGGGTCATAGTCGATGTAAACGGTGTGGGATACAATGTTTTTGTTTCTCTAAATACACTTGAATCATTACCGAATCAAGAAGAAGCCTTGTTGCTTATTTACACAGCGTTCAGAGAGAATTCTTTAGAGCTATATGGTTTTGCCACTGAAGAAGAGAAATCACTGTTTGAGATGCTTTTAAGTGTTTCCGGTATTGGTCCAAAAACGTCACTCACTATACTGTCAGGTATTTCGCCTGATGGGTTTAAGCAGGCAATTTGCGAAAAGAATTTGGCTAAACTTAGTTCCATTCCAGGAATAGGAAGAAAATCGGCTGAAAGAATAGTGGTTGAGTTAAAAGAGAAAATAACGGCTTTTCCTTCCAAGGCTAAAACTACCGACACGAGTTGTACAAAATCTAATCTTCAAGAAGACCTTACATCATCTCTGATCAATTTAGGATACAAACAAAAGATTGCAGCGGAAACAGCCGAGAGGGTCCTCAGGAATTCGGAGGCGAACATGTCTCTGGAGCAGGCTGTCAAGCTTGCATTCAAAGAACTCATAAAATAGAGGTCCAACATAGAGAAGGTGTCTGAAAAGGACCCTTTTAATTTATGGAGGAGAAACTAACATGAGATTTATCGTGATCGGTGGTGACGCCGCAGGAATGAGCGCAGCTTCAAAAGCGAAACGTAACAATCCTGACTTAGAAGTAATTGTGCTTGAAGCCACAGAGGATGTTTCTTACTCCGCATGCGGAATGCCATACAATATTGCTGACCCTAATCGGGCCATGGACGACCTAATTGTTCGTCGCGCGGATGTTTTCAGGTCTAAACAGGGTATAGATTTGCGTACTGGGCACAAGGTTATGAAGATCGACAGAACGAACAAAAAGGTTTGGTATGAAACCAGTAATGCTCATACCGGAGAGATCGAATATGACAAGCTGCTCATCGCTACTGGAGCAAGACCGATTCGTCCTGAAATGCCAGGAATAGATCTCGATGGGGTCCTGGTCTTAAAGTCGCTCCAACAAGGTAGAATCATAAAAGAATTCCTCAAGAAGTCATCGCCTCAAAAAGTCCTTATAGTCGGCATGGGTTACATTGGACTGGAGATGGCGGAAGCGTTTCATTCTCTAGGCATGTCTATCACAATGGTTAAACCTGGCCCAAGGCTTCTCGCCTTCATGCCCGAAGAGATGGCTAGTGTTGTCAAACACGAACTCTCTGACAAAGGTATCGAATGTCACCCGGGTGTCGGAGTGAAGGCAATTGACATCGATGGCTCGAGACTTAAAGCGCTGACCACTTCGGGAGATATCCAAACCGATTTAGTGCTGGTGAGTGTTGGTATCACTCCTGAGTCTGAGTTGGCGGCTGAGGCGGGTCTGAAACTTGGTCCAAAAAAATCCATAGCTGTTGACAGAAAACTTGTAACCTCCGACCATGACATTTTCTCAGCAGGTGACTGCGCTGACGCATTCCACGTAATTACCGGGAAAAGAGTTTGGGTTCCATTGGCGCTAAGGGCGAACCGAGCCGGTTGGGCTGTAGCTGACAATGTTACCGGGGGAGATGTTGAGCTGCCGGGGATAATGGGCACGGCGGTCTTCAAAGTTCTCGATCTTGAAGTTGGCAGAACGGGACTCAGTTTTGAAGAAGCTTCATCTGAGGGTTACGACGCGGTCCAGGAAATGATCAAGAGCCGCTCAAGGGCACATTCGCATTCTGGAAACCAAACTATTTATGTGAATCTCGTGGCTGATCGGAAAACCAGCAAACTACTTGGGGGCTCTATGGTAGGTAAAGAAGGAGTGGCCCATAGGATTGACGCCATTGCGGTAGCACTGCACGCAGGCATGACGGTGGAGCATTTCTTCCAGTGTGATATGGCTTACGCCCCGCCTTTTTCACCTGTTTGGGACCCTATGCTCACAGCGGCCAACCAGCTTCTCAAAAAGCTATAACGCGCCAGGTATTACGTTGACGAGGCGTGTAATACAAAATGTTATGACATTCTGATATGTATGGACATCATGACATGTTTCAACCATATGTGTAATTTGACTAATTAATTATTTACAAGTCAATCTCATTGACTGAGTTCCCGTCAGCGTCTATATTTCGTACTAGAATTGAATAACTGTAGGAGGACGCCATGAAGATCAGAAAAATCGAAAAAGTCTCCAAGGGCCTTTGCAAGTGCAAAAGTTCCTGCTAGTTGTCCGGTGGCAGCGAGTTGTTGTAAGTCATTGAGCCTATGACTGTAAACACAGCGCAACCGGAAAATTGGCTTTGTAAAAACAACTGTTTTTATTACAAACCGAATAGAAAAGAGGATCAACGTTGCAGGGGCTATTATGTGGCGCAAATCCTCACCGAATCAAGGCCTCAGTTGAGACTGGAAACAGTTACTGAGGCCTTTGATCGTAATTTTAAACGACAACTCCTATTAAATCATATCTGTATATCCTGCCCATTTTATGTTGAGGACTGCGATTTCACATCAGTCCATCCTCCGGAAAATTGTGTCCCGTGTGGAGGGCTTGTTTTCATTTCCAATCTTTTGAAACTTGGGGAGGTCACCGAGCCGGATTTAAAACTCGCCAACCTTGAGGACCTTGGAGATAGTTCCTATGTGAGTCTGTCAAATGACTCTTGCATAAAAAGTCTTGAAGAAGATTACCTCTATCAAATCGCGCACGATGACCTTTATGAAATAAATCAGGACGCTCTGGATTTTTTGACCAAGTGCGATGGTTCCGCAACTGTTTCAGATCTTGATCCTGATCGCGAATTCCTCGAATTTTGCATTGTGGAAGATCTCCTGGATGTTTCGAAAGAAAAGATCCAACGGCCTATAATCCTTGGTAAGTCTCCTGTCCCGTCACTTCGTTATTTGGAATGGCTGATAACTCGCAGATGCAATATTTCTTGCGCTCATTGCTATCTTGGAGATCAGGCCCGCATAGAATACAGGCCGGAATTAATACGTCCTTTATTGGATGAATTCACTGATATGCAGGGGTTGAGGGTTTTGGTCAGTGGTGGTGAACCGACTCTATACGAACATTTTGATCTCTTAAACAGTATTCTTCCTGAATATCCGGTCCGTGCAGTCCTATTGACCAACGGAACAACAATAAATAGGAAATTGCTCAAACGGCTAAATTTTCATGAAATTCAGATTAGTCTCGACGGAATGGAAAACGGTCACGACGCGATTCGAGGCAAGGGAAATTTCCAAAAGGCTGTTCGCTCCATGGAACTTGCTCGTGAAGCGGGAATTGATCTGTCCGTGGCCACCATGGTCCATAAATTGAATCTGGATGAATGGGATAGCATGAGAGATCTTGTTGAGTCTATGGAAGTGAGAGAGTGGAGTATAGATTACCCTTGCGTTAAAGGGCGTTGGGACCTGCATCCGGAGTTGCAGGCGGAGTTACGGGATGCGGCGGACAGGATGCTATACGGTTTCGGTGGTTCCTATCACGGGACGTCTTCCGGATGGACATGTGGGCGCCATCTCGCCGCTGTTTTGCCTTCAACAGATGTATGCAAGTGCGCGCTCTTTCCGGAAATTCGCCTGGGATCAGTGGAGAACGGTTTAGCCAAAGCATGGGCTAGTATGACCCACATTCCTATTTCGGAAACCGATTGCGCTGGTTGTGAATCTGAGGATATATGCGGGGGTGGTTGTCGTTTCCGTGCTGGCGCTAGAAACGCTCGTGATGAGGTAATGTGTTTATTACATAAGAGCGGTAACAAATAAACCAGAGCGAAAACGCACCATGGTTTTAGTGGCGACAACATTTACTTGTAGCTCGTGGTTGAACTAATAGTGGTGAAAAAAGACCCGTTTTGTCCTGTAGAATCAAGAGAACTTCATCGTTGTCAATCAAATCACCAAGGTAGATAACTACCTAAATTGCTTTATTATCTCACCTCACTTTGTCTTAAATATCATTATGGTCCTTAAATTGCACGACTGTGGGTGAATGAAGATTCCTCACGCGAGGGACTTCAACTCCTTGCATGGATTGGCCATCTCAATTTAGGGGGGTGGCCAAATCCAAAATACTACCGCTAGACACTTGCTTTGGTCGGAGGTAAATCCCATGAAACTAATTGCAGCGTTTCTCACCATCTTGGGGACATTGTTCTTTTCTCTCAACAGC